>DATMAT010000009.1 GCA_035559815.1 Thermodesulfobacteriota bacterium | reverse complement strand
AGGCGCTGGCCAGGGTCACCTGAAGGTGGATTAATCGGGAGGAAGACGGCATCATCAAAGGAGTAGGAGGGAGAGGTGTCTGAAGAACCATTTTTTTCTCTCGATTCCGATGGTATTTACCTGCCCCTTTCATGTCCTTACGATGGATTTGCATAAGAATGCCTGGCCCGGTTTACATCTAAGAAAGTTTCTCTACAATTTTAATCGCTCACGCATTATTTGGGTTAAAAAGTCAAGGTCATTTAATTATTTCATTTCACCGAATAATTTAAACGCATATAGGTTTCTTATAACTTTAGTATTAACACAATCTGAGCCCTGAAATATCAGTTTTTTCCCCTCCGTTGCAGCAATATTCTAAGGCCCTATTCAAAGGATTTGATATATGCACCTAAGTACATGAGTTTTTATAATTCACAATCCAAAAGTTGACCCTCTGTTTTGGAGAACCCGAGTTATTAAAGCGCAATCGCTTCTTTAGAGGCAGGGAACTTTCTTATGCGGATTCCTAAGACGATTCCTATTCCGATCATCGCAGTAAGCGTAGACGAGCCGCCGTAGCTGAAGAGGAGAAGCGGCACGCCGGTGACCGGCAGTATCCCGATAACCATGCCTACATTCACCACGGTATGCCAGAAGAACATAGAGGCTATACCAAAGCACACCATCATCGAGAACTTATCCTTTGCCCGGCTGGCCGTGTCCAGTATCCACAGTATGATGGTGAAATACAGGATGAGGGTGAAGAGCGCCCCGGTAAAACCCCACTCCTCCGCTATCACCGAGAAGGCGAAGTCGGTGCGCTGCTCCGGTATGAACCGGAGCTGGGTTTGCGAGCCCTTCATAAACCCCTTTCCCAAAAATTTCCCGGAGCCGACGGCTATCTGCGATTGAATAGCGTTGTACCCCGAGCCCAGCGGGTCGTGATAGGGGTCGAGAAAGGTCTTTATTCTTTGTTTCTGATAATCCTTCAGGAAGAAATGCCATGCCGGATAAGAAAGCCCAAGAATGATTACAAGTAGAAATAACAAAGACCTCACCTTTACCCTCATGAACAGGATCATACTCCCGGAAATTAGGATTATGATGAGCGCCGTGCCCAGGTCAGGCTGGAGCATTATGAGGGCTATGGGCAGCCCTATATATATAAAAGGTTTTACCAGGTCGACAAAACCGTAAGGCCCTCCCTCAAAATCATCATGATAGAATTTTGCCAGGACCAGGATTAGGGAGAGCTTCACGAACTCGGAGGGCTGGATGGTTATATGCGAGCCGAGAGAAATCCAGCTCTTAGACCCGGAAACCTCCTTGCCGGAGGTCAAAACCAAGAGTAAAAGTAGAACAGAAACTATGTATATGTGCTGGCTATAACGCTCGAGCGTCTTATAATCCAAGAAAGATAACGAGACCATCAGCATCATGGCCACGCTTACCCATAATGCCTGTTTTTTGAAAAAACCGAGGTCGGTCTGATAGGTGGCGCTGTATAGGTTGGCCAGACCCACCAAGGAAACGACCACCGTAGTGGATAGCAAAAACCAGTCGTAATTCTTGAGAAGCCGCCTGTCCAGCATCATGTCAAACGTTTCCTTCTGCCTTCAATTTCAGATAAACCTCGAGAATTTGCTTAACTACGGGAGCAGCTACGGCTCCACCCTTACCTCCGTTTTCCACCATCACCGTTATGGCAACCTCCGGGTTTTCGGCAGGGGCATAAGAGGTAAACCAGGCGTGGTCTTTAAACCTTTCGTGATTACCCTTGCCCAGCCCCACCACCTGGGCTGTGCCGGTCTTTCCGGCTACGGTCATTTCGTCTAGTCTAGCATTACGCCCAGTGCCGGATGGGTCATTCACCACCCCGACCAATCCATCTCTGATTAAATCTAATATGGTTTGGTTAACCGAAAGGGTATGGTTTACTTGAGGATGATTCTCGACCAAAGTCTCACCCATCGGGGAAACCACCTTTTTCACCATTTGCGGTTTTAGAAGCTTTCCTCCGTTGGCAACGGCAGAGGTCATCAAAGCAATTTGAAGCGGAGTCGAATTGACGTATCCCTGCCCTATCCCCATAGAAATAGTCTCCCCCTCATACCATTGTTCTTTATAGGTCTTTAGTTTCCATTCCCTGCTCGGTGATATACCCGGCCTCTCTTCGATATCAATCCCGGTGAGTGCGCCAAAACCAAAGTCTTTGATGTAGGTAGCGAAACGGTCGATCCCCAGCTTTGCCACGACGTTATAAAAATAAACGTCGCAGGATTTAACAATTGCCTGACGGAGATTCACCCAGCCGTGGCCGGCCGGCTTCCAACACCTAAAGGTCTTACTCCCCAGCCTGTATCTTCCCGGACAGTAAAATCCGCTATGAGAATCGATGACGCCCTCTTTAAGACCGGCGGCAGCAGTCACAATTTTGAAAACTGAGCCGGGGGCATATAACCCCTGGGTAGCCCGGTTTAAAAGAGGGAACGAAGGATCGGCGATAAGCTCTTTCCATTTCTTGGCGTCAATTCCCCTTATAAAATCACTGGGGTTAAACGTAGGATGGCTGACCAGCGCCAGCACCCCTCCAGTCCTCACGTCCACAACCACCACCGCCCCGGACCGGTCTCCCAATGCTTCCTCGGCCGCCTTTTGAAGGTCCAGGTCTATGGACAAAACTACATCCGCTCCCTGAACACTATCCCGGCTCTTCAGGTCCTGCTCAAAAAAGTCCCATCTCACTTCCCTTCCCAGTGCGTCTGTCACCTTTTGTATGAATCCGTGTTTTCCCTGGAGATAAGCCTCCCAGCTCTTTTCCACTCCGCTTTTTCCCACCATATCATCGCCCCTAATGCCCGGATAAAGCTCCAGGTCGCTTTCGGTGGCTTTACCCAGATACCCCAAAAAAGAGGCGCCTAGCTTTCCGTGAGGATATTTTCTGGTGTGGTTGACTTCTATTATTACACTGGGGAGTGAACCCTTTCGGGCTTCGATCAAAGCAAGCTGGTCCCGGTTTATGTCTTGAGCAATCAGGACAGGTTTAAAGCGGTCCTGCTTCAGTGCAGCTTGGATCTTTGAAGTTATATTCTTGACGTCCAATCCCAGCACGGTGGAGAGTGTGTCGGTGAGAAAACCTAGGTCTCTTATGTCCTTGGGCAGCACGTAAACGTCAAAAGAAGGTCGGTTAGCAATAATCTCCCTACCCTGTCTGTCCAGTATTCGTCCTCTCGGAGCGGGGACCCTGACGACGCGAATGCGGTTATTCAAAGAAAACCTTTCAAACTCATCCCCCCTCAGAACCTGGAGGTACCACAATCTTCCGGCCAGTATCAGGAACGACTGAACCAGTATGATGGTAACTACGATGAAGCTGCGCTTATACTCTTGCATTCGCTTTTCCTATCAGCCAAAAAACGGGAAGGCCGAGCACGGTATTCACCAGCCCCTGCGCCATCACCAGGCCGGGTGTAATCCCAAACCCCACATCCGCCCTCAACTTAAGCACAACCCATACGAAGAACCAGGAGAAAACGGTGCTGAGGAATAGGGCCATCGCCTGGGTGAACTTGCTCTGGGCATATAGATTCTCCGAAAAACCCTTGAGTACGGTAAACACCGCAAACCGGGAGAGGGTATGAATTCCTATGAGATAACCGGACAAAACATCCGTCATGTAGGCGCTTCCCAGGGCAATTATAGCACCCACTTTTACCTCAAAAAAGAGCGCCAGGAAAACAATCAGTATCAGGTTTAAATCCGGGGAAAAAACACCGAGTTCTCGGGGGGAGAGAAGGGTGGTCTGAAGAATTAGAAAGATAATGGAGACAAGAAAAAGAAAAATGACTGAAATGAATCTATTCATTCAAGACCATGCTTTCCGGAGATTTGAGGATGACTACCACTTCTTCAAGCGAGTTCAGGTCCACATCCGGATACACCCGGGCGTTGGTAAAACCTCCCTTTACCTCGATATCCACCACAGTGCCAATAACCACACCTTTAGGGAAAAATCCGTCCTTCCCCGATGAGATTACCTTGTCCCCTATGCTTACATCCGTTTTCTTCTCTATATATTCCATGACACACCCGTCACCGGTGCCTTTGACTATTCCCCTCGCCCTAGTTCGGTGTATGTAAGCGTCCACCGCGCTTATCTCGTCGGTTATCAATATAACCTCGGAGCTTTTGTCTCCTACCAAGAAGACCCTTCCCACTATGCCGTCGTAAGTCGTGACCGGCATGCCCTCGGAAACCCCGTCATCGCTCCCTGCATTAATGATTACTACCTGTGACCTCAGTCCAGACGGGCTTCCGGCAATCACGTTTGCCGTGACGATAGGATGAGTAGCCGATTCTTTGAACTCAAGGAGTTTCTTTAGCCTCTCGTTCTGAAGCTCCGCTTCCCAGAGTCTAAACTTTTCCTGTCTGAGTTTTTTGATTTCGACTTCTAGTCTTTCGTTTTCTTCCTTGAGTCCCACCAGGTTGATATACCCTTGCCATATCCCCACGATCCCTCCCGTGACCGCATAAACCGCCTGCTGAGGATAGTAGGCCAGGGTAAGGACGAACCGGGAAAACGGGTCCTCGAATTTCCTCTCCTCAAAACTCAGGGGAATAACTTGTATGGCAAAGAAAAAGAAGATCAGGCTAACCAGGATCGGATGTCGTCTTAGAAATCCCATGCTCCCTCAGGACATGCTTACTTCTTTGAGAATTTCTAATTCATCGAGCGCCTTGCCCGAGCCCAACACCACACAGGTTAATGGGTCTTCAGCCACGCTGACCGGGAGTCCGGTTTCTTCCTTGATTAACATATCCAGTCCGGAGAGAAGTGCGCCGCCGCCAGTAAGCACTATTCCGTTATCCACTATGTCCGCAGCCAACTCCGGCGGTGTACGCTCCAGTGTCTGCTTTATGGATTCTACGATCATGCTTATGGGCTCGCTCAATGCCTCCCTCACTTCTTCAGAGGTTATATCAATAGTCTTAGGCACACCCGCTCTTAGGTCTCTCCCCTTTACCTTCATCACCCCCACGTCTCCGTTTGCCACTACCCTTCCCAGGTTTATTTTTATCTCCTCTGCGGTTCTCTCACCGACCAGCATGTTATATGTCCTCTTCACATACTGGAGTATGGACTCATCCATCTTATCGCCGCCTATTCTCACCGACTTGCTTACCACGATCCCGGCCAGGGATATAACCGCCACGCCGGTTGTTCCTCCCCCTATATCCACAACCATGTTGCCGATTGGTTCAGTAACCGGCATCCCCGCCCCCAGCGCCGCTGCCATTGTTTCTTCTATCAGGTAAACCTCCCTGGCCCCCGCCGCCTCCGCCGATTCCTTCACCGCCCTCTTCTCCACCTCGGTGATCCCGATCGGAACCGACACTATAATCCTCGGTCTTACGAAGCTCTTTCTGTTGTTATGAGTGCGCCTTATAAAGTATTCGAGCATCTTCTGAGCCACGTCAAAATCGGCGATGACACCCTCTTTTAGCGGGCGTATAGCCTTGATCGAGCCGGGGGTACGCCCGACCATGTCCTTTGCTTCCTTCCCTACGGCCAGAATTCTCTTGGCTCCCTTATTGTCCTCCTGCACCGCCACCACCGATGGCTCGTTCGCTACGATCCCCTTCCCTTTTACATACACTAAGGTGTTCGCAGTTCCTAAATCCACCGCCAGGTCATTCGAAAACCATCCTAGGATTGTGTCCAAAATCATTCAACTACCCCTCCCAACCTAACTCTTCGAGTCCAGGTTATACGCTTCTGTAGATTAATTATAGGCCTTTCTGTGCATATTGAGCACAACTTTGCCCAACCACCACAATCTCACTCCTCCGTCGTGCAAGCCAAGTTATTGTGAGTTCGCTATTTTTACCGCCAGTTGGAGTTTTCAGCCGCTATTACAGATTATGCGGGATACTATAAATCAGGGGGAAATAAAATCAAGGGAAATGAATCTACCAGCAAGCCACGGAGGCAATACCTGCAAAAAAACATCACACGTTATTGCGAAGACCACCCGACCTCGACCGGGATAAACGCGGGGACAAATCAATCCGACAAAAGGTGTCGTTCCGGTATAAATCGAAGGATTTATGGCAGTGACATTACACTTTAATGTTTTCCATGCACTCCCACCATTACCCACGGTCTATTCTGTGACCCAAGTCCCCGTTCTGACAAACGATTATCCCCTCTCCGCTACGCGGGAGGCATCTCGGGGTCTTGACGAAAGTCAATGGTTCGACGGAGTTTATGCTGAGATTGCCGAAGCGCTCACCATGAAGGCAGAGCTAAAACTTACACCAACACTGTAGCCTTCACCCTGAGTCCTTCGGCTTAGTTTATCCCTTCGTCCGGCTCAGGGCAGGCTTTGAGCGTAGCCGAAAGGCTCAGGATAGACTACGACGAAGGGTGAGCAGGGTTAAAAAGCTATTTCAGCAAAGAGTTAGTACAGCGCTTGCATAGCGACCATAGAGTCGAACCAATTTAAAAAGACCTGTTTATCTATCCAAGGGCCTTCTCTCACTAGAGTGAGCTGTCGGTTTCTGATTGTTTTTGACAGCAGTGAAATAGAAAATAAACTAAGTTGTTCAAGCGGGGTGGGTCTTGGGACTACCAGGAGCTCATCAGTTTAGGATTATGCCGCTACCCTCAGCCCAAAAGGCAAGCTCTTTGTTTGAATCCCTTTCGTAGAAGTGAATCTCCGGTTTTATGTTATTCAATTCCACATCGGCTCCGACAAAATCCTTTAAAGCAACCTTATATATTTGGACAACTTGTAGGAGAACGTCGGCTTTCTGATTCAAGGATAAAGTCTTCCAACCCTCTCTTTCCACAAAAAGATTTACCTTATCGTCCCGGACACTCACCTTATGTAAAAGAGGTTTGATATCGCTGTTAAGTAGTCTTTTATCCAGCTCTTCCTCGATTTTACCGATTGTGGCCGGGCTAAGCTCAGATAAGCGGATATATTCCTGAGTTGTGATATTTTTCTCTTCCGCTGTCCCACCCTGGATGAGAGGAATAGCGGAGATTAAGGAGAGGAAAATTATCAGAGGCAGCATACCGATTATAGACGAAAGATTTATGCATTTTTCTTCCTTAATTGCCGACAAATCCGATATTTTGAATGACTTTATGCAGGTAGCCATTTTATATTTCTCACTCTCATAATTACCCTATGCTTGCGTTATTCATTACTACTTTGTCATTGCGTAGCGGTCCCCTAAATTCCTCCCTTACTTCGATGTTGCTCAGGACAGGCTTGATCACTACCGGGTCCTAGCGAAGCAATCCATTTAGATTCCTCACGTTCGTTCGGAATGACACCTTATGTCGGATTGTTTCGTCGCGAAGTCTATTCCTACGCTTCGCTGGACAGGCTCTGAGTTAAATCGAAGGACTCCTCGCAATGACAGTTGCGACGTTACAATCGTAAAACCATATCCTGCAGATTGTAGCAGGCTAGACAATTTTAAAAGATTAGATGCCGGAATTAATAAAAAGGATTTAACTTGATACGCACCGTCTTTGCCTATTTTTGAATGCTGTAGGAACGCACCATGGGGCGTTCCTAACAATGGAGAATAAATCCGACATCGTTGCACAGAAAACATAAACTTAATACCCTACTCCTTTTGTATTGAGCTTAACTCGATAAACGGCAGTATTAGCAGTGATGTAGAGCACCGAGCCGTCGTTGCCCCAGTTCACGTTCGAGGTAGGGAAGTCAAACTCGAAGCTTCCCAGGTGAGTACCGTCGGGTGAAATAACGTAGATTCCTCCCGGTCCCGCCCCGAAAATATTCCCTTCTTTATCCGCCTTCGCGATTCCAGACCGGTCCCTCAACCCAGGTAAAGCCGTCGGCGATTTCTTCTATCACTGCATCTTGCGGAACAATCTTATCGAAGCGCGGGTCTAACCGGACAATCTTGATATTGGCATCAGGGCTATTTTGCTGAGCAAAAGAGACTGGACTGAATATAAACAAAGTGATTATAGCCACTGCGATTGATAATAAACCCGCAACCCCTATCATCTTCATTTCTTTCTCCTTTTAATTTATCTATGTGACCTTTAAAATATTTGACCACTAATGCTGTCATTCCCGCATACTTTAAGCGGTAATCCAGTTTTTCAAAAAATGGATCCCCGATTAATCTTGTCCGCACATGCCTTCAGCGGGGGGGCATTCGGGTATGACACATAAACTAATCGCGAACTCCTAAATTCAAAAAATATATTTCTCATCATCTATCGTTAGTTTCCTTTACTCTCCTATCCCGCCCAATGCTTCTCCCAAAGACCAAACCGCCGCGCCGAGCAACAACAAATCCTTAATCAAGAATCCTCCGGAGCCGGATAGAGCGGGAAAGCCTCCTAAGCTCGGTTCCCAGCCAGGTAGTGTGAACAAGAAGGTCAGGGTAGTGAGAAACATTCCGACTGCAAGCAGGCTGCCGAGCGCACACAACTTTGCTGAAAGCGAACGTAGCGCAATCATCACGGCAATGGTGATCTCCGTGATCCCGAGCAAATTTGAAACCCCCTGGATACTCAGAAATTTATACATCCAACTCATTAGCGAGCTGGTCTCCACAAGCGGCTGGATAGCCGCAGCTTCGTATGCGGTAAACTTCATTGCCCCGATCCAGGCAACTATGAGAACTAATCCATACCTGAGAAGAAATCTTCCGAGAGCTTGTATCTTTTCGCTACCGTTTGATATGTTTAATGTTTCTGTAATCATTAGCTATACCTCCCTTATAATTCCTTCCCTCTTGCGGGGGAGGATTAAGGGGGTGTGATAAAATCGTATTAATCACCCTCTCCCCATTCGACTCGCTCAGGACAGGCTTAATCCCCTCCCGTCAAGGGAGGGGAAACTACCTAATGAAGATCCTGCACTCGTTTGCTTCTCTCACCATCTTTTCCTTAATTTTAGAGACGCGATTAATCGCATGTCTACCGAATATTCACTTTTCATGGGCGCACCCCGGGGATGTTTAGCTTCATCCGGTACAAAGTGCCCCTTGCACATAAGTAAAGCGTCTTTCCATCTTCATCCCCCCAGGCCATGTTATGTATATGCTTGGGGGCTATTATTGTTCCCAGGTGTTTTCCTTCCGGAGAAATCACCCAAAGCCCTCCCGGGCCGGACACATAGAGATTTCCCTCCAGGTCCACCTTGATTCCGTCAAGGGCATCCTCCCCCGGCGCGCTGGTCATGTCAAAGAAAACCTTGCCGTTTGATAACGTCCCGTCGGCATTGGCCTCATACCTCATGACGACTTTCTTATTTTCATCCCAGTTGCCCACATACAGGTATTTCTGGTCTGGAGAAAATGCTATCCCGTTTGGGCCGGTCAGGTCTTTGCTTATGAGTTGAAGTTTTCCTTTGTGAATAGAATAGACGCCGCTAAAAGGCAATTCTTTCCTGGGGTCATCGAAAAACTTGGGCAGCCCGAAGGGCGGGTCGGTGAAGTAAAGGGTTCCGTCGGAGCGATACACCAGGTCATTCGGGCTGTTGAGCCGTTTACCCTGGTAGCTATCGGCAAGAACCGTTTCTGTGCCATCTTTTTCAATGCGCGTGACCCGGTGATTACCGTGCTCATTAATAGTGAGCCTCCCTTCCCTATCCAGCGTTAACCCATTCGACCCGGGCTGGCCGTACTCGGCTATATCAGCGCCGGAGTATCCGCTCGGCTCCCGAAACACGGAGAGTTGACCATCCGACGTGTACTTGTAAATGATGTTGCTGTTTGGATCGCTGAAGAGAAGATATGCGCCATTATTAACCCAGATCGGGCCCTCGGTGAACTTGAATCCCTCGGCTAACTTGAATATCTTGGGGTTCTGGCCGACAATCGCATCCATCTTCGGGTCTAGCCTTATTACCTCGACATTAACCTCTTGCGGCGTGACCGCGATAGGCACCTTACTGCCCTTGTAAAACTCCAGCTTTGCATAGCGCATCCATATAAAGTTGGTTGGGGGATTGGAGATCGGGCCGTTGATTCCAAAAACAGCCAGTTGAATCTGCTGGCCGGGTTTAACACTGCGCCCAACCACCAGGCGATTGGCTGCATTCCAGCCGGCGATGACGGACCCGCCATTTTGTCCGAGCACCCGCGGCAACTCGCCGTCAACCCAAATTTCCGCATAGTCATCGAGCGCCGTCTCGAATACAACGGTCGACCCGGTCGGGTCAAAGTTTCCGATATTATCCGGGATGGTCAATTTTATGCGGTACCAGTTGAAGCAAATCCTGCCGGTTGAACGGCGCTTGTTAAGACTAGTGGGGGCTATTACTTCCCATCTCGAATCGTCAAAATCCGCTCCGCCTGCCTTGGGTGTGTAATCATAAGTCTTTATTGATTCACCTGTTGGCTGGCCGTCTGCCCCGGGTGTTTTGAAATCAACCTCGATGATTTTAGTATCGCTGTAGCGCCACTGGCCTTTGACCATCGCCACACCCCCAGGAGTGGCCAGGTCAATGACTGCATCGGGTGCACCGGTTGGAATCTCGGCATTAGATTGAGCGCGGCTTACTGTTAAACCACTCGATAAAAACAATAGCGTTGTTAAAAAAAAGAAAATTAAAAGCGATTTCATCTGCCGCCTCCTTGAATTGCCGTCTCCGTGACCGCCGCCGCTCCGGCTTTAGCTATATCCTCGTCCTCCTGTGGTGTATTCCCACTAACACCAATGGCTCCAACGACCTTTCCGTTAACGATTATAGGAAGCCCGCCCTGAAGGGGCGTTGCACCGGGTAGGGCAATTGCGGCCACTCGCCCGTCACAAACCTGGTCCTCAAATACCTTGCTCGGCCTCCGGAATATTGCGGCGGTACGCGCCTTGCCAATGGCAACTTCTACGCTGGCCACCTGGGTGTCGTCGAGACGCTCCAGCAGAATAAGGTTTCCGCCATCGTCCACTACGGCAATCACTACCGTAGCACCCCTCTTTATGGCCTCTGCTTCCGCCGCATCGACTATCTTTTTTGCCGCTTCCAATGTGAGCACCGGTTTGACTGGCAGCTCGGCCCGGGCGGTGGCTATGTTAAATGTTAAAAGAAAAATAAATGCCAAACCTGTAATAAATTTCATATTAATTACCCTCTACTAAGGTTTTTAAATTTTCCTCCCACCTAGCGGGGGAGGATTGAAGGTGGGGGGTTAATTTATTATCCCCCCATCCTGATTTTTATTTCCATTTGATGCGTCCTGACACATCAAATACCGCTCCCCTCACGGGGGAGGATAATCAAAAAATATTAGGTTTATTTACTCAAAATACCAGTAACCTAAAACCCCCTAACCCACCTTCACCACGTAATAGAGCACCGGGCCTTGAACATTTTTAAACCAGTGCGGCGTACCGGCAGGGACGATAATCACGTCTCCCTTGGTAATCTTCTGCGCCTGGCCTCCGCTAATCTCCTTCCCTCTGATCTCGTCCTGGGCCGTCGCCTTTCCGTCGACCACTGTACCGCCTGTGACTAAAGTTGCAGACCCTTCCAGCACGTAGATAATGTCGGTGTCTTTTACATGCACCTCGGCCATCCCCGGCTCAGTACGCCGGCTGGCATGAACCTTGTAATTACTAATCTCAGTCAGTGGCATTCCCTTGGCAAATGCGGTTGAAACCTTATTCTTGTCAAAATAGGTGATAGACTGAGACCCATTCTTGGTGCTGGCCGATGTAGACATAATCGCGTTGGCTCCGGCTATCGCCAGCTCCTCGTCTTGCTTTGCACTGGCCGCACCGCTCACACCCACTGCTCCTATGACCTCTCCATCGAATATAATCGGCACACCGCCCTGCAGTGGGGTGAAATCGACAAGCGCAACCATCGAAGTGCGGCCATTCTTTATGATCTCCTCGAAAACCGAAGTCGTCCGCTTGAATATTGCTGCCGTCCTAGCCTTACCGATCGAGATGTTTGCGCCGGCAGCAAAAGTACCGTCAAGGCGTTCGAGCGCCATCAGGTTGCCTCCATCATCAACCACGGCAATAACCCCTCCGGGAGCATTAAGTCTCTTGGCTTCCGCTTCCGCCGCGGCTATGACCTTCCTCGCTCCATCAAGCGAAAGAGACTTCTTTTCCATCACCTGTGCCTGGCTGGTAGCAGCCATAACCAGGATAAAAGCTGTAACGATAAAACCCTTGACTTGAATCATGATATTTTCCTCCCAATCTCTTTTTTTTCCGTCTTAATTCCGAACTTTCACGGCCCCGGGGTAACCGCAGTGTATGCAGCGCTTGTCGTTCTGATGATGCAGCTTAGCGCATTGGATGCTCCCAGCCCCTTTTATCCGTAGATAAACCTCTGCCGCCAACAACATCCCAATCACCGGAGCGGTGAAATAGATCCATATATGAGTCCACACCTGAGACGGCAGGGCCGACGCAAATGTGCGGGCCGGGTTCATGCTCATGCCGGAAAGCGGCGCTTCAATCGCGATGTATGTCGCCACCAGGACACCGGCGAATAAACCGGTAAACCTGGCGATATTTCTCGTGTTCGACACCCGAAGGACCACAGACATGAGTACAAAGGAAATGACCACCTCAGCCAGGAATGCCACCAGCGGGCCATTCATACCCGGAACCGTAGCGGCATGATTAACCGAGTGGTGTGAAATCGCATTGCCAATAATCAGAGCCGCAATCAAAACCCCGATCAATCCGCCGGCGAATTGGGCAATTACATAAAAAAATGCATCCCAGGACTTGACCTTTCCAAGGCGAAGAAATGTCAAAGTAACCGATGGGTTGAAATGAGCACCTGATTGCTTACCAATAGGAGAGTAAATAATGCCAATCGCAGTGAGGCCCATGGCAATGCCTATAAGCATTCGGCGGAGAAAGGGGTCGGGAATGAGCTGATTGATGGGCGAAACCGGGTGCTCTAATACCGTGGTAACTATACATGCCGAAATCATAAACAACCCAAGTTCCGCGCCTTCCATCAGATACTCGGGCCAGTGCTTGCGTAGAGAATCAACCATGCTTAAAGCTACCTGCTTTTGCTCCTGCACTATTGCGTTTGCTTCCATCAACATCCAACCTGTTCGATTTCGTCCCTAATATACGCTCGATTTCTTTTTCTGGTTTTATGGTTTGAGCTTACAGACATTGTCAACACAAGTTGTACCCAGAGACAGAACTTCACTGCTGTCATTCTGAATACCATAACCAAGTCAATAATTCCCACCTTCGTTCTGAGTGGTAAGCCTGTCGATAATCCCGTTCGTCCTGAGTCCAGTCGAAGGACGAACTTCTTAGGTTCTAAATTCATACTTCGACCAGGCTCAGTATGAGCGGATTTACATCCGCTGGTAAAGAGAAATAAAAATGCCCATATCCTGAGCCCTTCGTCTTTGACAAGCTACGGCGAAGAATCTAGATCCTTCGCTGCCGCCCAGGATGACATAAAAAGTGAATAAACTCTTCGGGGAGTTTGTGCTTCGCAGGGCAGGCTCTTGGTTATCGAAGAGCTCATGGTTCGACGGAGTTTATACTGAGGAAAGAGAAGGGCTCACCATGAAGGAACAGGAAGGAAAAAGATAAAGTGAGAAGATAAGAGGAAAGAACATGCTAGCCATTCTTTCCTCTTTTAGAAATTGCCCTAGAAAAAATTACTGTACATATAAAACCCAGCCGCCCGGATTTTCCTTAGCGATGCCGGTTACCGACACACTGGTATGATTGGGATTCGCCAATATCGGCATCAAACCCTCTTGTAAACCCTGGAGGGTATAGACCTTGCCATCCTTACCTACCAAAAGATGCGAATGTGGTGGAACATTATTACAAGGCCCGGTTGCGATTACCGGGTTAACCGTCCCCTTCTGGTAATCCGGGATCAGACAAATTACATTACCCTCCACTGTTACTTTGGTGCCTTCCTCTTTTCCCGCAAAGCTGGATGAAACAGCGAAAGCAAAAACAAAAAACAACACTGAAAAAGCAACTAACGTCGCCTTTTTCATCTTGCTTACCTCCCTTTTGTGATTTGAAACACATTTTATCATATATATACGTTAGAAAAAAGCTTTTGGTTTTCTTACAATGGGCCACCGCGGTAGAAACCATAATATCCCCTACGCCGAGAATTAATCCTCAGGACTATCGCTACCCCTTGCCCTTGATCCTCTCTTTTATGGTTTTCTCTACCCTTTTGTTCATTTTCTTCGAGGACATATCCCGGTATACGGATTTAAAAATCTGCACCGTCTTCTTATAGGTCTTTAAGAAAGCCACACAATCCGGACACTCCCCCAAATGCTCTTCAAACGCCGAGTTTATACCCGGGTCGAGTTCCCCGTCTAAATAGTCCGTAATCAAGTCCGTTGCCCTCTTGCAGGTTATGTCACGCTTCTTAGGCCTAGGCCTCCGCTTAATTATCCTTCTACTCAAAGTATCCAACCTTATCCCAAGCAGTCTAATAACCTAATGATATAGCTAGATTACCACGCAATAATAATCGTCCTCGATGTAGCTTTTTCCTTACCTCTTTAGGACTGAGCTTCAGGATGTCGCCTACAACTCGATTAGACATGCCCTCAACATCACCCAGCACTAAAACCACCCGGTCTATTAAGGGAAGATAATCAAAGGCATTGCTAAACTCTCTTTCGAGCTGACTTCCATCCGCTTCCTGGGACCAATCCACTATCGCCCT
>DATMAT010000008.1 GCA_035559815.1 Thermodesulfobacteriota bacterium | reverse complement strand
GGTTACTCTTGATTTCTCTGCCTTCTTCTCGGTATGCTTTCCCATGGGTGGCGTCTCCTTTCTTTTTTGTTTTCTCAGCTAAAAAGATATAAAAGGATTCGCCGCCTGCAAATACTTTTACACACTTTTTGATATTATCCCAATAATTATTAAAAAGAGAATAAAAACAATTTTTCCATTAATCATTACCCAATCCTCTTTTTATAAATATATTATGCTTTGTCGCAAGCATCTGTAGCTGTAGATTAAAGAGAAGTATAACGAAAGTATTTTCCTTATTTCCTTCACATGGATGTTATAAGCTATAGCCATAAGCGATGCAATTCCCTTCTTATTTTTCTCTCCCCTCTTTATTATACATCCCTAAACTTTCTCTTTATCGCTGAAATCATTGTCTCACAAGCTATCTCTTACCATAAATCCCAGACACCATTTGGCCAGTGAAAACACTAAATAAGCTAAGATTCTATCTCAACTCCTGATACTTCTACCCTCTACGAATACGCAGAATAACCCTTAAGCTAAGTCCAACTCTCATATTCTCATTACCATCAAACCTCTGTCCATTACCTCTTTCTGATGATAGTGAAACTTCCTCTAAATCCCTAAAATATGTTCTTCATGCAGATCCTTAATAGTACACATGAGATCGGTTGAGAAGGGCTATAAATGTGCGGACTTTCCTTGTGTGAGCGCTTAGGAAGTATTTGTCTTGTCATAAAGTCAGCCACTTAAAAAAACTATATGTTATGTTGACAAGAGTCTGTGGTTTGTGAAACAATGGCATTATACAATAAATCACGTAAGAAGGAATGCAATATGGCCAGCATGCAGAAAAAAAGTCTAAGCTCTCCAGACACGTGCTTTTCCCAAAGGGAAACTTGAGCTGGTTACAGTTGGAGGTATTATATTTGGTCGAGCTACCCTTGAGCCGGGTCGGAAGTGGTCAGAATCGGTTAAACCTATGGTCAAAACCAAAAGCCGCGAGGCTCCGCACACACAGTATCACGTTTCAGGAAGATTGAGGGTACGAATGGATAACAGTACAGAAGAAGAGTTTGGTCCAGGTGATGTATCGATGCTCCCTCTGGTCATGATGCTTGGGTCGTTGGAAGCGAACCTATAGTGGTAATCGATGTATCGGGAATGGCTCACTACGCTGAAGGGCCTAAGAAGTAGAAAACAGTATATTATGCTTTATGCCAGATTTCCTTATTCATGCTTCTTCACACAGAAAAGCACAGCAATGAACATAGATTTATAAAATTATGGAATTCATCGTAATAAAGATAAAAATAAAAAAGGAAGAAAATGAAAATCACGATTAGCAGCACAGCATTCAAGGAAGGAGGCATGATACCGAAGCGGTATACATGCGATGGTCCGAATATCTCTCCTCCTCTATCGTGGGATTCCGTTCCCGTGGGAACAAAGAGCCTTGCACTTATTTGCGATGACCCGGATGCACCTAGGGGAACGTGGGTACATTGGGTTATCTTTAATTTACGCGCAAACACAAAGGAGTTAACTGAGAATATACCACCTCAACAGACACTCCCAAATGGGGCACAACAAGGAAGAAATGATTTTGGCAAAATTGGTTATGGCGGACCATGCCCGCCAGGTGGCACGCATAGATATTATTTTAAGCTCTATGCTCTGGATAATGAAATTAATCTTGAGGCTGGAGCCACTAAGGCCGAATTACTAAAGGCGATGGAGGGTCATATCCTGGCGAAAGGCCAATTGATGGGGAGGTACAAGAGGTAATCCAATTTCCTAATACTTCTCGCGCCGACGAAAGAAAGAGACCCTGGGGTTAAGGAGTATAACGTATCGGGTATAACGCCCTAGAAGTTGTATACTCCCAGTCTGCTTAAAGAAAAATAGAAACGTCATCTCCCCCAAGGATAGTTTGAGTCTAAGGACATAGTTGACACATCGGTCAATCATTACCCCTTCAACACAAAAAGAAGTTTCGTAGCGGATATTATGGGTAAAAATAAGCACCAGCACCGCCTCTTCACTTATAAGCCTTGGATAGAAGGGTTATACCTCCTTATACTCTGCCAATAATCTCAAGATTTCCTTAGCGTCTTGAATGGCGTATCCCTGGAAATCGTTATTAAAATAGGCATAAACATCAAGCCCTTTGCTCAACCAATTTTTAATTTTTTGAGCTAAAGTCTTCAATTCTTCATCTGTGTATTTGGAGCTAAAAAGGGATTTCGGACCGTGCATCCTTATATAAACAAAATCCGAAGTTACAGCTTCTGCTTTAGGATACCGAGAAGAATCCGAAATTACCCAGGCAATTTTGTGCTTCCTCAAAGTCTCATAAGCCTTTTCATCACACCAGCTTCTATGGCGAAATTCAAAAGCAATCCTCAGGCTTGGCCCGATTATGAATTCGAGAAAGTCTCCTAGTCTCTTCGTGTTTTCCGGCGTTACTTTAAGGCTCGGTGGGAATTGAAAGAGAATCGGGCCTAACTTCTCCCTGAGGTGGAGCGCATTACCCAAAAATCTTTTCCAAGCAGTTTTCACGCCCTTAAGCCGCTTGACATGGGTTATGTACCTGCTGGCCTTTACCGCAAAGACGAAATCTGCGGGGGTTTGGTTATACCAATTCTTGTATGTCTCAGGCTTAGGCAGATGATAAAAGGAATAATTTATCTCCGCTGTCTTAAAATGCTGGGAGAAGTATCTTAGTCTATCTTTTGAGGATAGATTTTCGGGATAGAATATCCCATTCCAATCACCGTAAACCCAACCCGAGGTTCCGACATATAGTTTCCCCATATAAGAAACCGGCTCCTTAAACCCCTTCTCCGTTATTTCCTGTAAAAAGACCGCCCATACCCTCTAGAACTTTTTTTCATAAAAAGCCAGGCACTCAGATTCGCGTCCTCGAATAACCCGCTTGCCGGCCAGTCGGCCCCGCCGTTCAGTAACCACGGTGCACTGGTCTTCCTGACCATCACGCTCGTAGTAGATTATTACCCAGTCCCGGGTCATTCCCAGTTCATGGGCCAAAGCACTGTTAGAGTACATAGCAGTAAAAGACCAGCCGTCGTGTTCAGAATGTAGTACAGGAAGCCATGCCTTTTTTTCTGGATTGAAGCGGCGCGGTGAAATCTTAGGAAGGTCACCTCTCTCCGCACGCCTTCTGTACTCCTCGTCTATCATCAGTATGTTCCCTATAGACGGACGCTCCCCCGGCATGTCTTGGGTTTCTTTCAAACGTAACCTTCGAGCCCGCCGGCGCACCGAACGGCCAAGCATACCGGCAAGAGTGTCTCTAATTCCCCGAACCCGTCGCTCACCAAAACCGGAAAGCGTCTCCAAACGCCCGTCGTGAGCGGCTTGCTCGAGTTCCTCCAGTGTATCGATGTTTAGCTCCCGATGAATTCGCCTGGCCAGTTCCTCACCTATTCCAGGCACCGTAGTGAAGAGGTCCTCCGGAGATACCTGCCCCTCCAGGCGTTCGAGTAGAGAGCTACGTCCAGTATGCACGTATTCTTCTATTACAGATGCTATGCTCTTACCGATTGTCGGGAGAAGCTCCAAACCCTCCGTTCCCTCTGACTCCAGGATATCAGCCACGGACCGGGGGTTTTCACGAACGGTCTTGGCGGAAGCGTTGTAGGCACGCACCCTGAACGGGCTTGCACCTTGCGCTTCGAGCAAGACCGAAATGCGCTCGAGTACATCGGCAATTTCATCGTTAGTTATTCGCAACCCTTAACCCCTCAAAATCGTAATCTTTCTCCTAGATTATTTGAACATATAACTCTAGAGTTTATAATATCTTACGTTAAGTAGTCGGGTTTTTTATTATTTATTTTACAAACTGTATCATAAAAAGGCGATGTTAAGTAAGGCTCACTTTAGAATAAACTCCTTAAGCTAGGGAGAAGAATCTCATGAAAACAAAATGGTATGTAGATGGTGATGTGGGGCGGTACAACACAAATTTCTTCTATAGCTGCCTAAAGGAAGCCTGTAGCGACTTCGGAATTCCCACCCTGCAGAAGACCGGACGGACGGAGGGCGATTCTTATTATCACAAGACGGAATTTTACTTTCCCCATGATGTAAATGAGGAGTTGTTTGATGAAAGACTACAAGAGCTATTAACATCTAGTGAGTATGGATACGAAGAAGATTAGGATGAGTCCCATTGAAGAGCTATTTCCCTAGTTTGGGCGTCATTTTTGCATGAAAAACTCCGGTGCAGATTCCCTTTCCTCTTGTTCGCTCTTAGGATAGGCTATCCCCTTAAGCTCTCTTAAATCGTTCTCAATCATATCCAGTCTCTGTGTTATTTCATCAAGCTTCTCAAAGATAACATCTAGGGTTAATTTCCTCTTCCTGGTACGTCCAGCGGCTGGCTTAGTCTTGACGACTTTTTTCATAACTATCTCCTTTTATTTTATTGACATACACCAGCATATGACTTTCTAAATCATGTTTAATCGAAGGGTCTATTATCAAATATTAGCAAGCCACATACCATTTTAGAAATCGGGCCTGATCCCCCCGAACTATTTGAGATTTGTACAAACCCATTGCCCATAGATAAAAATCTATCTGTCAGAATCTAAGACATCTTACAGTCCAGTACCTGAAATAACTATAGAAGTTATAGTTTTCCCGATGAATTAGGTTATTTAGTGCTGGCATGCCATTTGAAACATTTAAACCCAGGGAGAGCCAAATAATCTTGGGTATGTTCTCCAACCATGAAGAAAAAGCCGGAGCAAAGATATGGCCAGAGGAGAATCTCGAATCCCGATAGAAATACCAGCCGACTCCGTAACCCTCGAGGGGGAAATCAACCTTCCGAAGGAAGCAAAAGGGGTAGTGATATTTGCCCATGGAAGCGGTAGCTCGCGCCTGAGCCCTAGAAACGTATTCGTGGCCCGGGTATTACAATCTGCTGGGCTCGGCACTCTCCTCTTTGACCTCCTTACCAAAGAAGAGGACCTAATTTATGAAAACCGCTTCGATATTCCTCTTCTTGGTCGCCGCCTGAAAGCAGCCACTATATGGGTAAAGGATCAAGTTCGTACCAGCTCCCCTCAAGTCGGTTATTTCGGTGCAAGCACGGGAGCGGCTGCCGCAATCATGGCTGCCGCAGAATTAGGCGAGGAAGTTAAGGCCATAGTCTCGCGGGGAGGACGTCCCGACCTGGCAAAGAAGGCTCTGGGACAGGTTCTGGCACCTACCCTTTTTATCGTGGGAGGAAATGACCGCTTCGTACTCAAGCTAAACCGTGATGCGATGCTGCACATGAAGAATATAACAGAGCTAAAAGTAATCCCCGGGGCAAGTCATCTTTTTGAAGAACCAGGAACACTAGAAGAAGTAGCTCGCTTAGCAGCAGAATGGTTCACTAAATATCTAAATATCGACCTGGCTAGACGCTAAATAATTACATGGACTTAGCATATTATCCTGTGATCTTACAACAATCTTGAGGACTTGCAATTTGGGAAATCCCTATCTTAATTGTAATAGTGGGCTTGGCTTTGATATAATTTCACTATGGCCAACCGGGAACACAGAATAACGGATAATTTGGACTTGCTTATAGAGGTCTTACCGCCTCAGATCAAGGCGGTCATCATTGAACAAGGCAATTCTGAAAATCTCGTGGAGATCGTCCTCGATTTAGGGCGGCAACTAGAAGTGCGGTACGTAGACAAAGCCCTTTATTTTGACCGCATATCCATCAGTCGTGAGGATATTCAATACGTAATAAGCCAGATTGGTATGTTCACCCTGGATAACCGTGCCGGGATTGAACGCACACTACACCGCATATCGGCCATCCGGAACCGTCTGGGCGAGGTTATCGGGCTCACCTGCCGGGTCGGGCGTGCTGTTTTTGGGACGGTGGATATTATCAAGGACGTTATTAAATCGGGTAAGAATATATTACTCCTGGGCAGGCCCGGCGTGGGCAAGACAACCCTGCTAAGAGAGGCGGCTAGGGTTTTGTCTGACGAGTTAGAGAAACGGGTCATTGTGGTTGATACCTCGAATGAGATTGCCGGAGACGGCGATATTCCTCATCCGGCCATCGGCCGTGCCCGGCGAATGCAGGTTCTATCACCGGATAGGCAACATGCGGTGATGATCGAAGCCGTAGAAAACCACATGCCGGAGGTAATCATAATCGACGAAATCGGCACCGAAGCCGAGGCTATCGCTGCCCGAACCATCGCCGAAAGGGGAGTTCAACTTATTGCCACCGCCCATGGGCATTCTCTGGAAAATCTTATCCTCAACCCCACTCTGGTCGATCTAGTAGGTGGTATTCAGCCGGTGACGTTGAGTGATGAGGAGGCCAAGCGCCGGGGGACCCAAAAGACCATCCTTGAGCGCAAGGCACCCCCCACCTTCGATGTAGTAGTGGAGATCCAAAATAAGGACCGTTTTGCCATACATCATGATGTGGTGACCATAGTGGACCAATTCCTACGCGGCGTTTTACCCAGCCCGGAGGTTAGGTTGAGAAAGGAGGACGGGGAGATAGAAATTCTATCTCCCCCGTCAACTCAACCAACAACCGCCCTTACCCCTAGGCAAACCCCGACGGACGAGTATAAGAAAAAAATAATCCGAATCTATCCCTATGGCGTGACCAGGAAACGTCTGGAACGGGCAATCCGCGAATTGCGGGTTCCTGCTTACGTGACTGCCAACCTGGAGCAGGCCGATTTCATTCTGACACTCAGGGGCCGAGAAAAAAACCTCCCACAGAAGCTTCGTCGAGCTACCGACCATGGTACGGCAATCCATACCATTAAAGGCGATACATTAAAATTTATCCTGGATTTTTTGCGAAATGTTTTCGAAGAGACCGATTACATGGATGAGCAGGAAGCCGCTTTACACGAAGTCGAGGAAGCAATTAATAAAGTGATTTCCGAACAGCAGCCCGTAGAACTGCAACCTCATAATAATTATATTCGAGGCCTACAGCATCGACTAGTGGAAAGGTATGGACTCTTCTCCGAGAGTAAGGGGCATGAACCGATGCGCCGGGTGGTAATTTATCCAGTTGGACGGAGCTGACTGGGAAACCTGACCCGGATCGATAAACAGTACCTCAACTAACGCAGAGTGGCCATCAATGACGTCTCCTAGATAACATACCTTTGCTCTCTCAATCGTGTAGAGGCAAATCCTGTATTTGCTTCGGTTCTTTAAACGGAGAACACGAGATTCACCACTACAATAAACAGGCTTTTCCTCGCAGCGTCATTGCAATCTCTTCTAACCTCTCACTTCCTCAAACATATTTTAAAGCCAGAGGTGTTCGCCCTTCGGCTTCGCTCAGGACGAACGAGCTTTTTTCTCATTAGCAGCGGATGCACGCATCCGCTCATACTGAGTTTAATCGAAGTATGAATTTAAAGCATAAAGCCCATTAGTTCTCATTTGACCAAAGTGGGAGAAGGGATAATTACTTTTACTCTGTCATTGCAACCCACCGGCAATACCTCTCACCGGTCATTTCTGTGAATGAATGAAGCAATCTCTTATTTTGGGCAAATTTGGTTTATCCTATCTAATTACCAATAGAAAATCAGGAGTAAAGACGATGGTTTTATCTCAAAACGCACTAAGAGTCTTAGAAGCAAGATACCTGAGGAGAAACAATAAAAGGGAAATCATAGAAACCCCCGAAGAGCTTTTTAAAAGGGTGGCCAACTCTGTTGCCCAGGCCGAATTACAATTAGGAAAGCCAAAAGACGTTGGTTATTGGGAGGAGGAATTCTACAACATGATGACTTCCCTTGACTTTCTTCCTAACTCCCCGACTCTTATGAACGCCGGAACCCCGCTGGGACAGCTTAGCGCTTGTTTTGTTCTTCCTGTCGAAGACACCATTGAAGACATTTTCGAGGCGGTCAAACAGATGGCCTTGGTTCAAAGAACCGGAGGAGGTACAGGCTTTTCGTTCTCCAGACTGCGGCCAAAGGGCTCGGTAGTTGCTTCTACCGGAGGGGAGTCCTCCGGCCCGGTGTCATTCATGAAGGTGTTTGACTGCGCCACCGAAAACATAAAGCAGGGTGGAAAGAGAAGGGGAGCCAACATGGGGGTTTTAAGGGTGGACCATCCGGATATCATGGAGTTCATCCGGGCAAAGCTTGAGGAGGGCGTACTCAGAAACTTTAACATTTCGGTGGGAATAACCGACGCCTTCATGGAAGCGCTTAAAACGGATAAGGAGTATGAACTTGTTCATCCCGGGACAAGGGAGGTTACAGGGAAGCTAAGAGCTAAAGAAGTTTTTTATACTATTGCCGAGTCCGCATGGGCTTCGGGAGACCCGGGCCTATTATTTCTGGACACCATAAACAAAACTCATCCGATCACCGGTCTAGGAGAGATAGAAGCTACGAACCCCTGCGGTGAATTACCCCTGCTACCGCATGAAAGCTGCAATCTAGCCTCCATCAATCTATCCCGCATGGTCGAAGAAAAGAGCGGAAAGACAGAAATTAAATGGGAGAAACTGAGAGAAATAACCCACAACTCAATTCGATTCTTGGATAATGTTATCGAGGTCAATAAATTTCCCCTTCCGGAGACCGCGTCAATCACGAAAAAAAATAGAAAAATAGGTTTGGGCGTTATGGGTTTTGCGGAAATGCTTATCCTCCTGGGCATCCCTTATGACTCTGAGGAGGCCATGGACTGGGCTGAAAGAATCATGTCGTTCATATCTAAAGAAGCAACCATAGCCTCCACAAAACTAGCGGAAGAAAGGGGGGTCTTTCCCAATTGGGAAAAGAGCATTTACTCAAAAACAGGAAAAAGAATGCGGAACGCCACCGTTACATCCATCGCCCCGACCGGGACCATAAGCATAATTGCCGGTACTACATCTGGGATCGAACCGATCTTTTCCGTTGCCTACAGAAGAAGCCATATCCTCGAGGGTGAAAGCTTCATAGAAATAAACCCCATATTCCTCGAATGCAGCAAGAGATGCGGCTTTTACCGAGACGGGTTGGTCGAGGAACTAAAGGAAAAAGGTTCCCTTAAAAAAATCGACGGGATACCGGAAGAGGTGAAGAAGGTCTTTATTACGGCCCTGGAGATACCCTATGAGCAACATATAATGATACAAGCTGCATTCCAAAAGCACGTGGACAACTCCGTTTCAAAAACCATTAACATGCCCGAAGATGCAACGGTAGAGGATGTAAAAAAAGCCTACACGTTAGCTTATGAGTTGGGATGTAAGGGAATTACCATCTTTCGATACGGTTCGAGAAGGGAACAGGTTTTAGAGCTGGGGAGAGATGAAGAGGTCTTCGAGAAAGAGTACTTCTCCAAATGTGACCCGCATGCGTGCAAGTTATGAACCTCATGGATTCCTTTCCAAAAATGCTGGTGTAGCAAAGTTAATTGTAGAGTTTATCCAGTCATTCGTGCAAGTTACCCGATTATAACTTTCGGGTATAAGCCGTCGTTCCCACGAAGCTTGTCCTCGCCGTCCCTTCCAGGTAAACATCTAGTTGGATTTGATAACATTCAGGATAAGCGGAGAAATGTCCAAGACTTTTACCTTACCTTCCTCCATTTGGGGAAGGGAATTGGTAACGTATATTTGTTTGATAGGGCTCTTATCGAGCCTTTTCCTGGCATTACCGCTGAATATTCCGTGAGTAGCGTACACCTCGACTTCCCTAGCGCCTTCGGAAAGGAGTTTTTCAGTCGCTTCGATAATGGTGCCTCCTGTAGCAATCATGTCATCAACGATCAACACCCTCTTTCCTTTAACCTCGCCGCTCACTTCAAAAACCTCGACCTTCTCCTCGGTAATACGTTTTTTCTCTATATGAATAACCGGTAACCCACATTTGTCTCCCACCATTCTGGCAAATGGTATACCACCCTTGTCCGGAGCAACAACCACATCTGCCCGCCGAACAAGCGGATGGATCAAATCTAACGGAAAAAGGTCCTGGTAATCGAGATAGCTTTTAATCATCCTGCTGTGTATGTGCAAGACGAACACCTCCTTTAACCCGAAGTATTCGATAAAATCAGAAACAACCTGGGCACTCAAGCTCTCCCCTCTGTGGGTTATTCTATCCTGGCGGGCGTAAGCAAAATAGGTAATGATTAGACGTATATCAGTGGTCAGGCGTCTCAGCGCATCTAATAGGAAAAAAAGCTCAAGCAGATTGTCAGCCGGGGGGTTGGTACTGGCGATAACCCAGACCGGTCCGCTGACTTCATTCTCGACGCGGATATATTTCTCGCCGTCGCTGAAGGTTTTAGATACATAGGCTCTCTTTGCACCGTCTATGCTTGGTGCGATGTGACTCGCTGAAGGTGTTACGAATATCTCCATTCTCGGCCTGACCAAGTTATTTCCCGAAATGTTTCATAAGGTTGATCTGTCTCAGGCATTCCTTCTTGCAAATAGGGGCACAGCCGAAAATGGAGCAGTAAGCCACATCTACAAAAGGTGTATCATCCCTAGCCGCACTTCTGATAACCTCCACGGTGGCTTTGCTACCGGTGATCGGGCAGGTAATTTTGCCTCTCTGCATGATTTCATCAAAGTACCACTCCATATGTGGACGCGACTGTAGACGCTTCTTTAATTCTTTTTCCTTAACAAGACGTTTTGAAAGCCTTGGCTTAGGAACTTCGTCGAAATACCACTCCATGCGTGGAGCTGGCGTGGTGCGTTTCTCTGCTATATTCCCTCTCATTTTCCCCACCTCCTATTTTCACCCGGGTAAAATAGACAACTTCTACATGACCCAGGCAAAAGTTATTGAGGAAAAGCTTTCTATGTATTAAACAACGACAAGAAGTATGCCAGCAAGCCTACTCGACGTAACTTAGCTGGATTCTTAGGAATTGCATTAAATGATTTCTTTCGCTAGAGGGATGAAGATGTCTTATTCCAATACATAAGACAATCTAATTATTATTCAGCATATAACTTTTCTTAAAACTCAAGGTTTTAGCACCAGCACCGGGCAATGAGCTTCCTGAACGACCTTCTCGGTCACACTTCCCAGGATAAACTTCTTGATTCCTTTTCGTCCGTGGGTATTCATCACGATTAAATCGGTGTTGACCCTCAAAGCATAATCAACTATGGAGATAGCCGTGTTTAATCCTTGAATTACTTCTGTTTTGAACGCTATTTCTCCGGCCTTGTTCCCTAGCCTGAGTTTAATCTCCTCTACTTTCTTAGTAAGCTTTTCAGTAGATATTTTAATGAGGTCATCAAATACCCAATAGGGCACCTCATACTCATAAGCGTACAGGCTAAACACATAGACAACCATGATATTGGCTTTTAATCTTTCCCCGAGCTCCACAGCACAATTAAGGGAAGAATCTAAACCTTCCGAAATGTCCAGGGGAACAAGGATATTCTTGATTTCAATCGGTGTCTCCTCATCCCTCTTCTTGACTGTAAGGATAGGAATACTCGATTCCCTCAAAACACTTAAAGCGGTGCTTCCGGTGAGCATTCTGTCTATTAAGCCCTGTCCTCTCTTGCCCATAACTATGAGGTTGGCTTTTTCACGCTCGGCGAGTTCAAAAATTTCTTTGCTTGGTTCACCTCTTAATACCTGTGACCTGAATCTTAACCCCTGAGAGTCCAGTTGCTCCCCGATCGATACTAAACGAGACTTGATCCTCTCCTCGACCTTTACAGCCCAATTATGGAACTCGGTCTCATAAAGCAGTTTCTCCGGTAAGGGAATTACGTGGATTCCGATTATCTCAGAACCGAGTATTTGCCCCAGGTAAATAGCATAATTCAAGGCCTCTTCCGATTCCTTTGAACCATCAAACGCCCATAGTATCTTTTTTATTTCCATGAGCCCCTCCTTAGAAGCCTATGGTAATTAATCCAGATCCATTCTTAATTCCATATGACAGTCTGCGGTTTTAAGGTTTCATGGTTATTACCGGGCACGGCGATTCTTGAATCACCTTTTCAGCAACGCTACCGATGAAATTATCTTTAAATTTCCCGCCCCCATAAGTCATCATGACTATCAAATCTATATCTCTGTCCTCCACAAATTTAACAATCCCTTTCCATGCATTCTTTGATGTTTCCACGCAAGGCACGATATTTTCCCTTACTTTAGTCTTCCCTATGTTTTCTTCGAGTTCCTTGAGAGAAAATAGCTTCATCTGTTCGGCTATCTCCAGCGGGAAACCACGCTCCCCCACCTCGACAACATTAAGCAGATAAAGAACCGCGTCGAACTCCTCGCATAATCCAACCGCAAATTTAAAGTCTTTAGTTAGGCCGTGAGCCAGGTCTGTGGGGACTAATATCCTTTTTATTTCCAAGTTTTTCTTCGCTTCCCGGGCGGTTAAAACTGGAATCGATGACCCCCTCAAGACCTTGAGTGCAGTCCCCCCTAAAATGTATTTCTCAACAGGCCTCCCCTTCCCCATAACAATCAAATCTACCCTTTCCTCATTTGCCACCCGGAGAATCTCTTCATAAGGGATTCCATTCGTAATTTCTACTTTAAAACCAGTCCCCTTTTCTTTAAAAGTTTTGGCAATATTTTCCAGGGCCTTCCGTTCTTTTAGTTTTGTTTCCTCAATCCACTTTGAGAACTTATCCCTATCCTCGGAAGAAAATTGACTTAACACGCTCTTGGTATAATCGGGTATGACAAATAGACCGACTATCTCTGCTTTAAACTGCTTTGACCAGAGCTGCGCATACTTTAGAGCTTCGGTGGAGTCTTTAGACCCGTCTGAAGCCCACAATATCTTGTCGATCAACATTTAAACCTCCTGAACGGTGCTTAGAATAAGTTCCTAACGTAAACCCCGTGTATTGTTCATGACAGGGAATAGATTATATCATGCTACTGGGGTAATAGTCTTCTTCTTATTTCTTTTCTTTCCCATGATTATCGACTCCGCTTCCAGCCAGTCATCTAAATCTTTCCCGTGCTCCATTCCCCTCTTTTCATAAATCTCGTAAGCCTTTTTTGCGATCATTTCATGAATTGTTTCTTCATCCATCTTGGTTCTTTTTTTGGGGGTCTTAGATTTTAGCACTTCCACCATTTTTATACACCTCCTTGGTAATTTTAAAGCCTTGATCGTTTACTCATCCTTTAATACGCCTGGCCAGCCTCTCTAAAACCATATCGTGTAGCCTTTCTTTATCTTTTTTGGTTTTTAGGGGCGGTCCCGTTGAGCAGGTCTGGACTGCGGTATTATTTTCCAAGACTTCTATTTCCCGCCGGGCAAAAGGCCCATTTCCACACTTTTCAAACCCCATGGCAATAGCGAAACCTCTCTCCTCCTGAACGGATTGGCTTCTGTCGATTTGATCCAGAATTTCTAAAAGAGTATCCTGGTCTCCTTCGATAGTAGCTTCGGTTGGCGAGGCAAGTTGGCAATTAACTCCCCTTTCCTTGAATAGAAGTATTAGAGCAGAGATAAGACCCTTGGCAGTCCTTTTTTCTTTGTCCAAAGGATATATAGTCACCCTCATCCTGGACATAAAACACTCCTCATCAATCCTTTTGATTGTTCAACTGCTCTTAAGCCTTATTGCTTCTCAAGAAAGGGAAGCCTTCTCTCTAAGGCTCCCCTTTCTCTTAATCAGCGTTATTTGATGTCGATTTTTATCTCTTTGGGCTTTGCTTCTTCAGACTTGGGAAGGTGTATCTCCAGTATACCATCCTTAAAGTTCGCCTTGATCTTGTCCGCTTTCACTTTGGCCGGTAAGCTCAACACCCGGGCAAAGCTTCCGTATGACCTTTCCGCGTAGTAATAGTCTTCTTCTTTTACTTCCTCTTCCTTTTTAATCTCGCCTTTTATAGTTAGGGTGTTGTCGGACAAAGAGATTTTCACATTTTCTTTTGGAACTCCAGGAATCTCTGCCTTCACCACAATCTCATCCTTTTTGTCGTACATATCAACGGCAGGAGATATTCCCTCAAGCTCTTTTAATTTTTTTAGCGAAGGGAACCTCCTCCAAGCACGTGGGAGAAAGGGTTCTTCGAAGAACTCTTCAAACCACCTTTCAACTTCTTTTGGCGGCGACCACTTCATTAATGCCATGATCATCTCCTCCTTAACAAAGATTTAATCGTTCAATCGGCAAGCTGTATGCCATGAATACCCAGTTGGTAAAAGCAAGAAAATTAGGACGTTAGAGTCACCGAGTGGGATAAACATATGTCAGTTGTCAGAAATTTTGACAAAATAACGGGTTTAGAACATCGGCGAATGTATTAAGGTTTACACAGTTGTAATTGCTCGGGACCCTGATAATATTCACCCCGCTCCATTATGGGAAGTTATTCATATACTCAAAGATGAGAACTTTATCGGTATCTATCCAAGCTTATATCCGATCTTTCTTAAGAGTAATTTTCTATCCTCAATGTCCTTCTCGGTTTCTATACCCTTAGATTTTAATCCATCAATAACACCGAGGATTCCCCTTCCCTGCTCAGACTCCGCTATAATTACCTCTACGGGATTGGCCGTGGCACAGAATATCCGGCAAACTTCGGGAACGCTTTTAACTACATTCAATACATTAATCGGGTAAGCATTCTGGAGAAATATAATGAAGCTATGGCCTGCAGACAGGCTAAATGCATTCTTTTTTGCCAACTCGATAAGCTCCTGGTCAGTCCCGCTGTACCGTACCAGGCAAGGACCGGAAGACTCACAGAAAGCGAGCCCAAACTTTATGCCGGGGACCTTATTTACCAGAGCCTCGTGTATGTCCTCTACAGTCTTTATAAAATGGGATTGGCCGAGGATGAGGTTTATATTATCGGGTTTCTCTATTCTTGTGGTTTTTATTTCCATTCTATCCTCCTAACCGTATCTGCTTTCAATATACGCTATCATAAAAATATAATAGTCAAAATCCCTTGGTATTCCGAGGGCTGATTACTGTACGACCTTCTTACAATCTGACACTCCTTCCCCAGGTTATTAAAGGATATTAAGGCAGATACATTATATATCCAATCATGGCACAAACATTGCATTTCTTACATTAAGATGATTGTATATCCAAAGGAACTGATACTTAAGGATGCAACACCGATAATACTTAGACCCGCCCAGAAAGAGGATATGGAGGGTTTATTCAGGTTTTTCTCCAAAATACCAAAATCAGACCTTCTTATTTACAAGGACGATGTGACCAAGTGGGAAACCGTAGAGAGTTGGTTTACCAACCCTAAATACAATAAGATTCTTCAACTCGTCGCCCTGAAGGACGAGGATATAATAGCAAAAGGGACCCTTCACCAAGAGGGGTTATACTGGCATCATGCAGTAGAGATTAAGCTGGTCGTAGAACCTGAATACAGAAGCCGAGGACTCGGGTCTAAAATATTTAAGATTTTATTGGCCGAGGGGCTTCTGCGCAAGTTTGAGAAGATAATCGTTAGATTTACACCGGACAACCGAAACTTCATGAGAATTCTGGAGCATTACGGTTTTAAACCCGAGACTGCGCTAAGATGCTACATACACGACGAGGAGGGCAAGGAACCCAAGGACCTTATAATCGCCTCGTACAGCATCGAAGATTGGGAAGGCAGATTCGAATTTTACAATTCAGTTTACGGCAAAGGCAAAGCCGAATTCAATTTGTAGCCAAATAAATAAAGTGTTAAGCTCATAATGAATAAAAACTAACGCTGGGGAGAGTAGTCTCATACTCAGCGTAAGCTTGTCTTAATATTGTCAATACTTGCTCATTTCAAAAGCGATAGAGGGATGGACTCTTTAATTATAACCTTGTTAGATGACGCCAAAGTGATATGTGTTTGACTGGTTGATGAAAATGAGTAGAAACCGGGAGGAATACAAAAATAAAAGAAAAGGCCCTCGCCAGAATCAAGGGAAATTGTCAAAAAGGAAATCGGCAGGGAGGAGCCAGGGTATAACCACTTCACCGACCGAAAACTACAATTTAAATCGGGGGCCAAAGTACACCGGTGCCGATGTTGAGCGGTTGATACAAGACCTAAGTATACATCAAATTGAACTGGAGACCCAGAATGAAGAACTTCGCCGGATACAATTGGAGCTTGAGGAAGCCATGAATAAATACGCTGAATTATATAACTTTGCACCGGTCGGATATTTTACCTTGAACGAAAAGTGCACCATTCTTGAGGCCAATTTCACCGCCTGCCAAATGTTGGATATAGAAAAACAAAACCTAATAAAGCAGAATTTCTCGAGATATATACGGCAAGAAGACAGTGACATGTTTTACTCGTATCGTAAACGGCTGATTGATACCGGTACCCGCCAGGTTTGCGAGCTTAGAATACGTAAAAATAACGGCACCCAATTCTACGCTCAACTAGAAGGCACCGCTACATTTGATGACCAAGGGAAATTCAGCCACTTTAAGATAGCGATGGTGGATATTACTCAAAGAAGGCGAGCGGAAGAGTTATTGCTGAAAGCTCATGATAAGCTAGAAAGTGTCCTTCATGAACAGAGTTCGGAGCTCGTAAAAACAAAGGAAACATTACAGTCTGAAGCAGTCCAACGGGCTAAAACGGAGGAAGCGCTCAGGGAGAGAGAAGAAGAGTATAAAAAACTGTTTGACGATATTCCCATAGGGATCTACCGCACTACTCCGGACGGCCGCATCCTGAAGGCAAATCCGGCATTGGTTCATATGCTCGGGTATTCCTCATTCGATGAACTGGCTTCGCACAACCTGGAGGAGCCGGGCTTTCAACCCAATTATGACAGGAATAAGTTCAAAGAACTGCTCAAGAACCAAAATGAAGTTATGGGGTTTGAATCCGTATGGACGAAGAAAGACGGCACCTCTTTGTTCGTCAGGGAAAGTGCAAGGGCCGTCAAAGGAAAGGATGGAACTACCTTATATTACGATGGAACGGTTGAGGACATCACAGAACGGAAACAGGCAGAGGACAGATTTCGGCTGGCCGTAGAGTCAGCCCCAAATGCAATAGTGATGGTGAATCAGCAAGGGATAATCACATTCGTCAACTCTCAGACAGAGAGGTTATTCGGATACAGCAAAGATGAGCTAATCGGCCAATCGGTAGAGATACTGGTACCGGAGCGCTTCCGTAGCAATCATTCTAAATTCCGTTTGGAGTTCTATGGTGACCCTCGGGCCAGACCTATGGGAGCGGGCCGAGACTTGTTTGCGCGGCGCAAGGATGGCAGCGAGTTCCCGGTGGAGATTGGCCTCAATCCGGTCCATACAGCGGACGGAATCATCGTGCTTAGCTCTATAGTCGATATAACCGAGCGCAAACGGGCGGAGGAAGCTCTTCGCGAAAGCGAGCAAAAACTAAAGGCCATCATGAGTAACACCACAGATGCAATTCTGGTTTACGACGAAGATGGCAGGATAATTACAATTAACAAAAAAGGAGAAAGCTTATTTTCTGGTGATAGTAAAAAACGTCTAGAAAGCATATGGGACACCATACCGTCTGAAGAAAGGATTAAGTTTTCTGAGAAGCTTAAAAGCGTAAAAGAGGGAAACAAATTATTGGATTACGAGATGCAAAAGGTATTGGGCAATGGGGAGAGAATTCCGGTTAGCGTAGGACTGGTGTATGTCGCCGATGGCGTAAGCTGGTTTATCGAGACGGTGAGAGATGTCCGGGAAAGGGTGGTATTAAGAAATAAAATAATTGAGCTGGAGAAGGCCCAGATTGTGGGAAGAATGGCCGAAGGGATTGCCCATCACATGGGAACCCCACTCGCATCCATGCTTCTCCGGGTCCAGATGCTAAAAGAAGACGCCCCCAGCGCTTTCGGATACGAAAAATATTTAGAGAAGCTCGACTCTATCGAAAGGCAGATTTTCTATACTCAGAAGGTAATCCAAAGGCTTCTCAAGTTTGTAAGCAAGCCGGAGAATGAAAAATCCCTGGACAACGTTTCCAATATTCTCGACGACGCGGCCGAGATTACAAATCCTCTCTTTAAGAAGCGGGGGATTAAACTGGAACTGAAAGTGGATGAGGATTTATATGTGCTAGCAGATAGCAACTTACTCGGACTGGTTTTTGTGGACATAATGATGAATGCGCTGGACGCAATGCCTGAAGGCGGAAAACTTTCGGTAGTCGCTTCTGGCGGAAGCCGGGAGGGTGTAATAGAAATAATAATATCCGACACCGGGTCTGGAATACCAAGAGATGTACTTCCCTTTGTTTTCGAGCCGTTTTTTACGACGAAGCCAGCAGGGAAAGGGACCGGTCTGGGGCTTTCCGTTGCCAAGAGGATTATCCATGACCATGGAGGAGAAATCAGTATAGACAGCACAGAAGGCAAAGGGACGAGTGTTATCATAAAACTACCGGCGCAGGCGGAGGGAAAAGAAATTGAGCAAGCTTAAGGTTCTGGTCGTTGATGACGATGAAGAGTTGGTGGGGGCGATAAAGGAGCTTCTAGAAAGGAGAAAGTATGAGGTGATCACGGCGTTCTCCGGAAACGAGGCGCTGGAGAAGGTCTCCGCCGTGCATGATATTAACGTCGCTCTTCTCGACCTGGTAATGCCCATGATGGACGGTTTTACGCTGCTGGAGAAAATTAAAGCCATTCACCCGGAGATGAGCATAATTATGATCACCGGGCACGGCACCGTTCCCACGGCCGTGGAGGCGATAAAGCGGGGAGCCTCGGATTTCATCACCAAGCCCTTCGACAAGGACCTACTCCTAAAGAAGCTCGAAATAATCAGCAAGGCTCATGAGCTTGAAAGCAGGATAAGCGAGCTTAAGGAAATGGTCTCCGAGAAATACGGCTTTGAGCAGATTATCAGCGGATCTCAGGTTATGAGAAGGGTATTTGAAAAGGCTTCTGCCGCAGCACGGAGCGACGCTCCCGTTTTTATCGTAGGTGAGACTGGGACCGGAAAAGAACTCTTGGCCAAGGCTATACACATCAAGAGCGATAGGGGTAACCAGCCATTCGTTGCCGTGAATTGTGCCGCAATTCCCAAAGAGCTTATGGAGTCGGAGTTGTTCGGGCACAAGAAGGGGGCTTTTACCGGAGCGGTAAGAGACCATGACGGCCTTTTCGTAGCCGCTAACAGAGGGACGATTTTTCTAGACGAGATAGGGGAGATGCCCAAGGACCTGCAGGTAAAATTGCTCAGAGTACTTCAAGAAAGCAGGGTGAGGCCCGTAGGACACTCCACTGAAGTATCCGTCGATACACGGGTAATAGCTGCCAGCAATCGTACTATAGAAGAGCTCAAGAATACCTATTTAAGAGAAGACCTCTTCTTCCGGCTCGCCGTCGTGGTTATAGAGCTGCCACCGCTCAGAGAAAGAAGGGAGGACATTCCTCTTCTGACAGAGCATTTTATAAGGAAGCTCAACCAAAAGTACTCCCGAAATATAAAGGGGGTGTCGGAAGGCGTACTGACATCGATTTATCAGTACGATTTTCCGGGAAACATTAGGGAATTAGAGAACTTATTAGAGGGTATTATTGCCGTATCTCCGCCTGACAAGCAAACAATCGTAGAAAAAGACCTAAAAGCACATCTGCTGTGGCAGGAGAAAAAGGCTTCTGAACACATGCTCCTCTCTCTAGACAAACTGGAAAAGTTCGCCCTGGAGCAGGCGCTTCGGGAATCTCAAGGGAATAAGTCAAAAGCAGCCGAAATTTTGGGTATCTCTAGAGATACCCTTTATAGAAAGCTTAAGCAATTCGGCATCGAATGATTTACAAAAAGCTATAAAAAAACATTACCCCTTCTCACCGCTATCTAAAATAAGCAGAAATCAAAAATCCATCCTTGTATACAAGGCTCTTAGACAGATAAAAATGCTTTTTAAAATCAATTTGTCCTCTTTCATGTTAAATGCTGTCCAAATCATATCCGTTCAAATGACATACTAAAGTCTTGATAACACAAGCTTCTAGAAATGGGATTGCTCCGGTCGTGGAATTTATCGTTTCACTGAGCTCACGATGAAGTCCTGAGTACTTCGACCCGCTCGACTCCAGAATGTGCGGACAGCCATCTACTAAATTCTAATATGACTCCGCTCATTCCTCCGTCGCACTCAGGACAGGGTTCGGAATGGCAAGGATGGTGATGTTTCAACCACTTCTTCTGTCATTTCGAATACCAAAGTGAGAAATCTTAAAAATTGAGATAAGCTAAAATTCCTCGCATCCGCTCGGAATGACAATATTCCCTTCCTCACAGGAGTTTATTCCCGCACTAGTGTTTACAGTGACTGCAGCGAATGTGCTCGGGATAGACTCCGAGACGAAACAATCCGACACAGAGTGTTATGGTTCCCAGAACTACTTTCCTCTTTACCCCGTGAGATGGTAAAACTTACCTCACGTGGTAAAGATTCTATTTAATGATTTTCTCCCTATTTGAGTCAACGTAAGAAACCCATTCCACTATGGATTTCACTGTTTCTTCTGGGTTTTCCATACAATCATGCATGGCACGTGGTATATACCTTACCGTAATATCGTGATTTCCGGCCTTATGAACCAAATCTGCTAAGTCTTTGGCCTCCCCGGGGTCGAGTATATCGTCATTTTCACCCTGGAGGAATAGAATCGGGACCTTTATCTTTGATATTACCCTGAAGGTCATTGCATTATAAGCCTCCGGTCCCCTCATGAACCACCAGGTTTTATACGTAAAGATTTCTACATGAAAGGGATTAAACGTAGGCCCCCAGGCCCGGTACACTATAAAAATCTGGTCGTTTGCACTTTTATCGGGGTCTTTTCCCAAAACTTCCCGTGCTCTGACGTACACCTCGTCGTAAGTAGGTATGCTGTCCCATTTTTCCCAGCGTTTTCGTTGAGAATCGGGAAGGGAAAAGGCACACCCTTCCAGAATTAGTCCTTGAATACCCGCATTCGGTCTCTGACTGGCGTGATAAGCAACTATATTTGCCCCCAAGCTATAACCGAATATGAAAATCTTACGGAAACCTTCTTTCCGGAGTAAATCAACGGCTGCATCTATATCCTTTATGGCATAATCGAATATCCCTTCTCCCATTATCTGCCCCATAAAAGCCATACGGTTGTTGACCGAAAAGGAAGAAATACCGTGCTCTAGCAGTGCCGGCGGGAGTAGCCTTGGTGTGCCACGCGCCAGGAAATGGCCTAGTACACCGTGGACATGGATAATTATAGGCCTGTCCAGTAAATCAACTTCTTCATTATTAAAACTTTTCGTAAGCAGAAGGGCGTTAAGTAAGAATCCATCCTCTGCTCGAAAGCTTATCAGCCTTTTTTCCTCACGAGACATATCAAATGAGATTACTTATTTTGAAACCTTCTGCCGAGCCACTTGACCACAATGTCCCCGAGTTCCTCTTCCTTCCCCTCAAGCGTGTGTCCGGCATTGACATAGAAAGCGGAAACATCCTTGTTCCCGGCATTGAGGGCTACCTGCGCTAAGTCCTGCGTCTCTTGCGGGTTCACTATATCGTCATGCCAACCCTGGATTAGGAGTATGGGTATCTTAATCTGCTCTATCTGTTTGTAAGCCTTTGCTCCCTCCGCTTCTGGCCCAGCCAGAAACCACCATGTTTTATATGTGTAAATCTCCGTGTGCTCTGGACGGTATGTATTTCCACGCGCCTTGTAAATGAGAATACTTCGATCTTCTGATGAACTATAAGGGGTTGGCCTTAGTATCTCCTTAGCTTCTTCATAAACCCGGTCGTAAGAAGGTTCACTGCCCCATTTATTCCATCTCCGGCGTATAGAGTCGGGCATGGAGTAGGGGGTGGCCAAGGCTATAACACCTTTCAAGCTGGGGTAGGAAGACGGGTCATTCCTAAGTGCCGCATACCTGAGAACCACGCTGCCTCCAAGGCTATATCCCGACAGGATAATCTTCCTGTAGCCCAATCCCTTTAAAAACACTATGGTCGTATCTATCTGGGGCACGGTGTCTTCCAAAATCCCGTAACCAAAGAACAGGCCGAAATTAGCCATGCGGGTATTTATAGATAGAGAAGAATAGCCTGCCCTGGCCAAAATCGGGGGAAGAAAACGCTGGCTCCCGTCCAGGAAGTTTCCCAAAAAGCCGTGCACGTGAATTACTATCGGTTCCTTATCTGATCCTTCCCCAACTAAAGTACGGTAAAAGAGGGCATCAATCTTGCTGTTACCGAAGGGAATAGCAATAAGCTCTTGCTCCATAAATTCCATCTTATTGAGAATACCCTAATAGATTGCCGGGAAAAAGCCAGAACCGGTCTAAAACGCCAATTCTATGTCTTTTTCCTCATCTAGAATCTCCATTTCTTGAGCTGAGTTTTGCGTCTCCACGTGGACCACACCGGGCAGTTTTAACAGATGAGAATTTAATCTCATCTTTATCCATTTTATATTTTGAAGCTCGAGCTTTATTCTATTGTCCCGGTCTAAAGCAGCTTTGACCTTGATTTCATCTTGTATTTTAAAGGGCGAGAAATCTATCCAGTAAATTCTGCTCTTGAAAAAACCGTTAGGCGAAGTGTAACTGATATCCCGGGGAAATTTATTCCTCTTAAATCTTCGAACCCAACCAAAAACTCTGGGCAGGTCTTCATCTACCATATGCCAGGTATGCCCGTATTGAGGATAGGAAGTAAACTCAGATGGGGCGCCAAGTTTTCTTACTATCTCATGGAGCACCAGCCCTTCGTCCAGCGGGACGGCCTCGTCCCCACCGCCATGAGAGATATAGATGGGAAGATTCTTCAGGTTAGTCAGCATTCTTTGAGGGTAACCCAGAGTATCTATGAATTTCTCTAATTCAACTTTGTTCAAGTCCTCTATTTCATCTTTATAAAACCTGACTTTGAAAGGGCCAAAAACCACTGCCGATGCAGCAATAAGGTCCGGGTAATGCATCGAGACCAAGAGTGCTTCCAGGGCCCCATTAGACATTCCGGTAACGAATATACGGTCTTCGTCAATAGAGAAACTTTCCTTTATAACATCGAGGAGCTCCGGGAACACATCCAAGCGCCCCTGACGAATATACTGTCCGCCCAGGTCGACCGAAGGAATGATGGCCAGGAACCGATTTTCCCGGGCGAATAGATGGAGTTTCTGGGATTTAACATAGTTATTAAGACATATGATAACGGGAAGCTTATCGCCTTGCCGGTGCTCAAGAGAAACATAATGAAATTCAAACTTTCGGTTATATTTTCTAGATTGATAAGATTTAAGGTATATACCCCGCCCTTCCAATGAAAACTTGTGCCGCTCGGGGTGGCCTTGGGGAAGGATATCCCCATTCGCCCCTAGATAAATTACCGAATTGGCACCTCCGGCAACATCCGGATTTAGGTCCGGGTTATTAGGGTCATTCAACCAGTTACCATCGACGATGTATTTATAATCATAGTACCGGCCCGGTTTCAGTTCCAAGATTATGCGCCATACATCGTCCCTCCCCTTTATCAACGGGGTAGCCCGTTTTTTCCAACCGTTGAAATCACCGGCAAGAAAAACCTCCCTGGCTGACGGCGAATAGTAACTGAAAAGAACTCCCTCTTTCACCCGAACAGGTTTAGTTGCCCACCAACCCTGATATTGTCCGACAGTATCCGATTTCTGCAAGAAATAGCCTTTATCTTCCTATTTATACAATCATGAAGATTTTTATGACGACAAATCGATATAAAGCTCGGGCTCATTTCGGACTCTGTCCGCAAGAGATTTTGCCTCCTGCCAAGTAGAGGGCTGCCCAAGGTCAATGACCCTCTTTGACAGAGTGCCTTTAACATAAAGGATCCGGGTTTGAGAATCCCATAGGATTTGCCAGTTATCATCTTCGATTCCCCTGAGCCAGCCGAAAGGAAATGTGGCCATCTTTTTAAATCCTCTGATTTCTTTGTTCGTAATGTTGGCTGGAAAGATTATACCTAATAACCGCCTTGAGCATAAAAACATTCTACACTCTCGGCTTATACCAGAAAGATTAGCCAAATAAAGGTCAAGTGTAAGCTATAAGAAGATAGAAGGCAGAGCCTGTGGATACCGTATTTGCTTTGCTGGGCAAAAAGCGTAATTAACACGGTCGAGATTAAATCGAAGGAAAAACACCAGACAGTGGCTTGCCGGTGTAACTTGTACACTATCTCGGCATTTCCGAGTCGCTCAGAGCAAAAGTACTGATTTAGAAACTTTTATATAGTGTGAAGAATCACTCGGGTACTTGTCTTACTATCTCTTGTAACCCTCTCGCTCCCTTGAAAACAACCTGGGTATAACCGCATGCCTTTATCCTGTCCATGCCGGTCTTTCCCCGGTATTCGGAATTCAGAAACGGTTCGACAAAATTCTCCTCCAGGCTGCAATCAGGACAGGTAAATATAACGGTTTCATCGTAATTTCCCCTGGTGGAAACCCTTATTTCTACTTTTTCTTTCTGGTAATACCTGTCCCATAAATAGGCACATGCGCTTCTCAAGGCATTGGTCTTGGCTTGAAATACCTCTTGTTCCTGGTTGCCGGTAACCGTATCCGTTCCTGCCTCTGAAATAGACCCCGGAATAAAGTAACAAATAGAAATCATGACAAAAAATACCACTAAGCCGGCTGATTTTCCCATGCTTTTTCATCCTCCTGTTTTAGCCCTAATTTTACTACATTTTGAAATGGGAAGGAATGGCGGCAATAAAATTCGCAGTATAGGCCTGATTAAGCCTATTTATGCTAGAGAGGGTATAAACGTCTGGTCCCACGCGGTCAGCTAAACGCCAGAATACATGCTAAACTAATAAATAACCGCAAAGGAAAAGAAGACTGTTATAAAAAGGAGACTGAAATGATGAAGAAAAAAGAAACTTATCCGTTATTATTGGCATTCATGATTATAGCCCTGCTAGCCTTCGGTAAAGCGTCCATTGCCGAAACAAACACTCCTAAGGAGGAAACCCAGGTAATAAAAAACATATCTCCACAAGAAGCGCATGTACTCATAGAGAAAAATAAAAAGAACCCGGACTTCGTAATTCTCGATGTCAGAACTCCAGAGGAGTTTTCAGAGGGACATATAGAGAACGCCGTAAATCTCGATTTCTATTCCGATAACTTCAAAGAAGACCTGGAAAAACTGGATAAGAACAAAACCTACATAACCCATTGTCGTTCCGGAAGCCGCAGCGCAAAAACCTTAAACCTGATGAAGGAACTCGGTTTCAAGGAAGCATACAACATAACCGGTGGTATTGTGCAGTGGGAGAATGAAGGACTTCCCACTACAAAATAGTAAAGGGAGACAATGACACTACGGTTGTCATTTGCTCAGCCATAACCAAGCAGGATTCTGTCCTTAGTCATAAAGTTAAAGTCAATATAGTGCGGAATGGAAGTATCATCAAGAACCTTAAGCTCGTCTGGTAGGTCATGCAAACCAAGCTCTCGCACATCGCCCCACCGATTTAGTAATCGGTCTGCTTCGGCCGCACCGCCCAGGGCAAATATATCAACGACTTCTTTTGCCAGGTTTTCAATATCAGTCTCCAACCTGTCGTAATCCACATGGAACTTCTCGGTTAGCTCGTCGAAGCGAATGGAGCCACTGTCTCTGAGATAAGAGTAGGTGAGGAATGCAGAAGCGGTATCCGGGTAACTCCAAAACCGCCCCCGTCTTATGTATCTAAGCATTTCCGCAATCGATACGGTGTAAGCTTTAATCAGTAGATCGCCCTTTAGCAAATCATCAGCTAAGAACCTCATGTTATAGAGGGACAAGATATCAGACTTTAGCTCATGGAGGATCAAATAAGGCCTGTCCAGTTCGGACATGTTCGACCTTAGCAGGTCTTCCCCATAGAAATGACCAAGATCATGCCCTCTAAGCCAGAGAAGCAATAGTCTTCCTATATTTTCATCGTCCAGATCATCGATGATCGCATAACTCCCCAGGTATTTCTTAGCAATCTCTTTAGATATTAGCGCAAACCTCCGGGTATACAGGTTAATGAAAACGGTCATCCTGGAGAGGTTGGAGAGATTCTCCGGGCTTCCACCGGAAAAAAAGACGCAGATAGGCTTATGGCGTGTATTCAGTTCTCCGGCAAGGGAAAAAACATCGATACATCTTATCGCCGGTGCATTTCCATTGATTGAAAAATCCTCATTCTTACTAGAGCGTTGCTTTAATAAATTCATTTTTTTATCATAGGTTTCGATAAGACCGTCGAAGAAGTTATTAACACTACCAATCGCTCCAGCGTAGCATCTACGGTCATTCTTATCCAATGAAAAAATTTTCCCCAGGATTAAATCAATACATTCTTTATCCTCGTTAATTAGTGTCAACGAGTATAGGTCGTATATCCCGCCAGATATATCCTCTATTTGTCTCTCTAATTCGAATTTATCCCGGCCGGATAGATAAGACGCTCCTTTCCTTAAGCTACTCATCATCTTTTGAAAAATAGCATTCTCTAAAATTAGAGAAAAACCGTCCGTATTTTCCAAATGGTGTAAAGACTCAATATATTCGAGGGATTGAAGGAATGAACGTATAGTTCCATGCAGCTTATTATCGAGCGCCGGATTTATATCCACTATTACGCTTTTCCTTTCCTTATGCGTGGGGTTCATAGGCTGATCCGCGCCGTGACCAGCAAAACTTTGCCCTCCAATTAGAGTGCACTATGCATGTGTCACTTGTCTTAATTCCTAGAAAAAACGTATCAAGGATTTTTATACTTTATATTCCTTATAAGTGAAAAAAAGAGGCGAGTTTTTAATTCGAGCCTCTCTCTTTTTCTGCTCCAATCCCTCCAAGTAGCGGTCAAACGTATCTTTAAGCTCTTCGCCTTCCTTACCCTTGCCCAGTTTTCTCAGTTCTTCAATAATCTTATTCAATTCTTCTTTGAGCCTGGGAATCTCTTTATTGAGCTCCGCTATACCCTGTTCTGCGCTTCTTCTCGCTTGCTCCATCAGTTCCCGAACATCTTTCCTAAGCTTCTTTAGCCTTTCATCCTCTTCAAATTCTTCAAACCCAATTTTAAACTCTCTTACCCAATCAACGAATTCTTGATATGCACCCTCCAGAATTTTTTTACTTGTGCGCATAAAAAACTGCGCTGGTGAAGAATAACCCTCTGCTCTTGCCCCCTGGGTTAACGGAGGTGCATCTTCCTTGAGAACCTGCACTCTAATTCGTTTGTTAGAAGTTAAAGGGTCCCTATCGATTATGAATACGGAACTGGAGTTGATCTCATCTGCATAATTCTTGTCGATCCTTACATCGACCAGCGCTCTGCCGCTTTCCGTGGTCCTCAACCCGGTCACCTCTCCCACCGCGATATCTCCGAGGACGACTTCGTTACCCTCGCCAACTCCGTCCACCCGGTCGAATGCTATAGAGATATCTAAAGGCCCTTTGTATAAACCAAACCAATAGATAATCCCAGTCAAGGTCAATCCAACTAAAATTACGGCTATTACCATATACATTCTTCTTGGCACGCTACACCTCGACTGAACACATACCTCTATTATATAAACTCTATACCAGAAACCAAGGTCACTGTAAAAGCAAGTCCCCGTCCGCTTTCAAAAGAGAGTAAGCCTGCCACTCACTTTATAGATTTTCGATTTCCTACCTCCACACTTTATTTTTTCTTCGTTCCAGTTAGAATTAGAAAATTTTTTATTCTATTTTTGACATTTTTTGTCTTGAAATACACTTATAGATTTCTTATTGGGAAATAAATCATCAATGGTTAAAGCAAGTTAATCATAGATAACAAGCTATATAGAATGGCATAACTCTTGCACGAATAGTAGCTTTGAGGGTAACCGATGAAGTTCAAAAGGACAAAAAGAAATGTCAACGACATTTCTACCTTTAGCAAGTTGGTTCGCTACCACGTCAAATATTCCCGGGGAAAAAATTGGAAAGAGGTTTCGGAAAGAGACATTTTTCATTCCGTAGCTCTAGCCGTAAGAGAATGGATAATAGATGCAATGCTGAAAACCGAGGAGCGTTACCAGGAGAGAGACGTAAAAAGACTCTATTATCTCTCCATGGAGTACCTCATGGGAAGGTCTTTGGGTAATAATCTCCATAATCTAGGGATATTCGACCTCTGTAAAGAGGCGCTTTTCCGGATGAGGATCGACCTTGAAGAACTTATGGAGACCGAACCTGACGCCGCATTGGGCAACGGGGGACTGGGCCGTTTAGCCGCCTGCTTTCTAGATTCGCTGGCTACTCTGGACATGCCCGGATATGGTTACGGAATCAACTACGAATTTGGGCTTTTCAAGCAGGAGATACAAAAAGGATACCAGAAAGAAAAGCCTGACCACTGGTTGAGCGAGGGCTCACCCTGGCTAATAGAAAGACCGGACGAGATATGCGTTGTTCCGATATATGGCCATGTGGAGCACCACAAGAGGCATAAAGATGGTGATAGCCCAATATGGATGGACTGGAAGGTGCTGATCGGGGTGCCGCACGATATGCCGGTGGTGGGGTATGGGGGGAAGACTGTGAATTATCTCCGGCTATATTCTGCCAGGTCTTCTAACGAATTCGATATGCATATATTTAATAGAGGAGATTATCTCAAGGCGGTGGAACAGAAGATGCTTTCAGAGACTGTCTCCAAAGTGCTATATCCTTCCGACTCAGTTGATAACGGAAAAGAGCTGCGACTCATTCAGGAATATTTTCTTGTCGCTTGTGCGGTGAGGGATATTATCAGGAGATATCTTCATAGGGGAAACGTAATAGATAATTTCCCGTCAAAGGTTGCGATCCAGCTAAACGATACTCACCCCTCCCTGGCAGTGGCAGAACTCATGCGTATTTTAATCGACGAACACAACCTGGATTGGGATAAAGCCTGGGAAATCACCACATCGACTTTAGGATATACCAACCACACCTTGATGCCAGAAGCTTTGGAGAAATGGCCTGTTCCACTCATGGAAAATGTGCTTCCTAGACACCTTCAGATTATTTACAGCATCAACCATAGTTTCCTGGACAAGGTAAAATCAATTTGGCCGAATGATAGCGAGCGGCTTAGACGCATGTCCATCATAGAGGAGGGAAACCCAAAACAAGTGCGCATGGCCTATCTTTCCATAGTTGGCAGCCACTCGGTCAACGGAGTAGCCGCTTTACACACCGAACTGATTAAGACCTCTATGGTCCCGGATTTTTACCAGCTTTGGCCAGAAAAATTTAACAACAAGACAAACGGTATTACCCAACGCCGATGGTTGTTGAAGTCCAATCCCGCTTTGGCCAATTTTATCTCTAAAACAATCGGTAAGGGCTGGATCACCGACCTGGCAAAACTTAGCAAACTGGAGTCTTATGCCGAGGACGAAGGCTTTCAACAAAATTTTCTAAGCATAAAACAGGGCAATAAGGAAAGACTGGTTAAGGTCATCCTGGACACGACGGGCGTTATGATTAATCCTAATTCTCTATTCGACATACAGGCCAAGCGAATCCACGAATACAAACGCCAACTCCTCAACGTAATGCATATTATTCATCAGTATTTAAGCATTACTGAGGATGGTAGAGTACTTCCCATTCCTAAAACTTATATCTTCGCCGGTAAGGCCGCACCAGGCTACACGGCGGCCAAGCAGATTATAAAGCTGATAAATAACGTCGGAGACGTCATCAATAACGACCCAAGGGTGAATGATCAGATTAGGGTCGTCTTTATCCCGGATTACAAGGTCTCCATGGCTGAGAAGATCATCCCTGCCGCAGACCTGAGCGAGCAGATATCGACGGCAGGCAAGGAAGCTTCCGGAACCGGGAACATGAAATTTGCCCTGAATGGAGCTCTGACCATCGGCACGTTAGATGGGGCAAATATAGAAATCCTGGAAGAAGTCGGAACAGAAAATATTTTCATATTCGGCCTGAAAGCGGATGAGGTAATGGAGATGAAGATAAACGGTTCCTATAATCCTTGGGATTATTACCATCGTAATCCCTATCTACAGAGAGTGATGGAATCGTTCAACTCCAACCTCTTCTGCCCGGGTGAACCAGGCCTCTTTAAATGGATTTACCAGACTATATTGAACGACGGTGATGAGTACTTTCACCTAGCTGACCTGGAATCTTACATAGAAATGCATGAAAAGGCGGCTCACCTGTTCATAAGAAGACCGATATGGGCTAAAAAGGCTATTTTAAACGTCGCTCGTATCGGCAAATTCTCCAGCGACCGCACGGTATCAGAATACGCTAAAGAGGTGTGGGGTATCCAGAGCGTAAGGGGATAGGGCAGAAATAAATTAAAGACCAATCGAGTCGAATGCGGCCAAGTTCACAACTTTATGTTTACTCGCTTAGTGCTCCAAAAAACAGAGACCTCGATTTCTAGTCCTGGATTCTTAGCCCCGCTCGGTCATGAATTCTATGGGTTTCCCTTAGTAATCAAGAACTTAGTCATCGTGAGAATGTTTTTTCCCTGGTCGCTTCTGTAACTAACCTCATCCATGATGCTTTTCACGATGAAAAGCCCCATGCCTCTTACCGGGATGTTTATAAGATCATGAGGGTCAAATTCTAAAGACGTTTGAGACTCATACTCCATCATTCTGCCAAAATCACAAATATCCAGAGTGAGCTTATCCGGACGGAGTGTGAAAACAACTTCGATGATGCACCCGGGTTTATTGTCGTATGCATGCTCAATTGCATTATTAACTGCTTCAACAGCAGAAACTTCTACTTGATAGGACTCCACGTCAGATAGTGGAACAAAAGAGCAAAGCTTGTTTAACGCCCCGGCTAGAAAAGGAATATTGCTCGGGTTACTGTCTATTGTTAGCTTTATTTTTCTTTCCATAAGTTACTGCCCGGTAATCTGGTCCTCCGGCTTAGTAATAAATCCAGTCTCATTCCGCCTGGTGTTCTTCTCTCAAGAGGTCAAGCACCGTTTTTACGGGATTAAAGGTAATTAGCGGCACTTCCACGAATACAGTGTTCCAGTATGCCATTGAACCGTTCCAGAGACCGGGGAGTTCGAGCGCTTTAACTTCTTCGCCGTCTATCGATTTTATGGATATGAAACCGGTGTCAGGGTCGGCATATTGCTTCAGGTCAAAAGGCTTTCCGGTATAATCTCTCAAGCTACACACCAGGTCAACCGGGTTAAAATGAGTCGAAGACTGCCAGATGGCCCGCTGCTCCGGAGACTCCATATCTATCTGAGAAGACTCCACTATCTGCAAAGACAAGCTTCCTTCTTCGTTCCTAACCCAGAAGGGCCCTCCTCCAGGCTCGCCTTCATTCTTGACCATACCGCATACTCTAAGTGGCCTGTTTAATTTAGACTTAAGGAAGCTTATTTTTTCCCCTCTTGATCCCCGTTCTATAGCCTTAGGTGGAATAATAGAGAGTTCATTTCTGGCAAACTCAAATATCTGCTCCAGAAGTGATATGCCAAACTCCCTCCCGGATAATCTTTTCAAGTAACCGAATATTTTACTTTGCAATTCTATCAAATAGCCACCCAAAGCCCTTTTATATACATACGTTACATGCTTTAACCTATCCGGAACAACGTTATCTATATTCTTTATAAAAGCTATGTCCGCGTCCAGGTCGTTTAGATTTTCTAGGAGAGCTCCGTGCCCGGCAGGGCGAAAAACCAATCTCCCCTGTTTGTCTCTATAAGGTTTATTATCCATATCCACTGCGATGGTATCGGTTGAAGGATTCTGTGTGGAAAAGCTGATTTCAAATTTCACTCCGGATACTTCGTAACGGCCTTTAGTCGCCTCCACGTGTTCTTGAACAGTATTATGGTATTCCACCGGCACGGTGAAATGCACCCTGGACACCTTATTGACCTCCTGGGTGTAGGCAGCCGCCTCCACCAGATGCTCCTCAAAGGGCGTACGGCTGCCGCCGGGATAACGATGAAATTTTATGAGCCCTTTCGGCAAGTCGGCATAGTTAAGCCCCTTGGGTGTTAAGATATAGTCCAGAATCTCTTTATATTGACCTTTCGATATAAGTACCTCTATGTCCAATCCATTCTCGGCCATGACTGACTTTAGGTCATCATAAAATGCTAGTTGCCTAATCCCCTTGATGAATCGAATGAAAGCCTTATGCTCTGGGTCACCCTTATCCGCCTTGGCGGCTATATCCTTTTCCTCTATCTCTTGATATCGATTATTGAACGAGAGGAGGAGTTTAAACATCCGGCTGGCCGCTCCAGAAGCAGGTACGAATTTAGTAACTCTTAAAGATAGAGATTCCTTAGAGTAGAAGTCCCCTAGCCTTCGTAGGTCGGTTTCAGTAATGACCTTAATACCATCAGCTATGGTGCATGGACGGTCTAGCTCTACGGAAGGAAAACCTTTTTTGAATATATCTATCTGTGATTTTATTCTTTGTAGGCTTATCCCTTTAGCCGCAATCTGCTTTAGGTCTTCCTCATTGAAGAAGTATTCATCCATCTTTATTAAGTAAAGCCTTAATTGCTTCTTCTTCGGTGTCGAATATTCTAAAAACTTTATCCATCCTGGTCAGATTGAACATAGTCATTATAGTCTCTTTGACTCCGCAGATAAACAAGTCTCCCCTACCCCCCATTCGTTTCAGGCTGGATACTATCGCACCCAAGCCACTGCTGTCTATGAACTCGACTTGAGATAGATTTAATATGATAAACATATTTCCATCTATTATAAACTTGGCCATCCTTTCCTTAAAATCATTGGCTATTTTAAAATCCATTCTCCTTTCCAAGGGCTTGACTAGCAATAAGTTATCTACGTGTTTTTCTTCGATGTGCATATATATCTTTCCACCTTAGTGCGCTAACTATCACCCAAGCAATCACGATTCCTCCCTCTGCACTACCACCTCAACTACTGATAAATACTCGGCTAGTCGGTTATTTAGTTTCTCAATTTCCTCCATATTTCCGTCCTTTGCCGCCTCTTCCATGCCTCTTCCAATTTCGCTTATCTCATCGAAACCATACCCTCCTCCTGAGCCTTTCATGCTATGGCCTAATCTTCTGATCTCCCCCATGTTTCCCTCCCTCAGCAACCTTCTAATATCATCTACATCCTTGTGGCGATTCTTTAAAAACATCGGAATTAAATCCTCCAGGTCGGAATCTACATAAACTATAACTCTATCGCTACGCATTTATCTTGACCTCCCCGTTTTCAAATTTAGTCGCTTCCTCCGATGCGGTCTTTCCAAAGTTTGCCCACTTATCGACCGTTTGTAGTAGTATACTTTTCTTTAAAGGCTTTGTGATGTAATCGTCCATCTCATTCTCCAAGCACTTCTCCCTATACCCTACTAAAGCGTGTGCCGTAAGTGCTACTATCGGAGTTCTCGAAAAGTTCTTACTTTTCTCCAGCATTCTTATTTCTTTTGTTGCACTAAACCCATCCATGACCGGCATCTGAACGTCCATGAAAATTAAATCATATCGGCCATTCTTAACCGCCTCGATTGCCCTTTCCCCGTTCTCGGCCACTTCGACCGAATAACCCTCCTTTTCCAGTATTCTCTTGGCCAAATTCTGATTGTCTACGGTATCATCCACTACCAGGATTCTCAACTGCCGATTCAAGTTTGCCTCAGAAGTTTTCACAGTATCGGTAGCAACTTCTTCCCCAGAGGAATATAGGCTCTTCATAAAAATATCAAATAATTGTGATTGCTTCACCGGTTTTGTAATAACATCTGAAATATTCAATTCCTTCATCTCTTGTGATTTAATACTCGCTCTCGAAGAGAGTAATATTATCTTTATATCATTTAAATTCAGCTCTTTCCTTATCGTCCGAGCCACTTCCAAGCCATCTATATGTCCTATCTGATGGTCGAGTATAAGTAGATCATATTTGGTAGGAGCGCTACGGAGATGATATAAAGCCTGCTCTCCGTCCTCCGCTTCAGCTAGCTTAAATCCCCACGCACGCAGCATACTTGACATCATTACCCTATTAGCTTTATTATCATCGACCAGCAAAACGGATACGTTTCTAAAATCGGGATATGCAAATTCAATATCCTGTGCATTTTTCTCCGCACCCTCGTACCTTAATGTTAGACTAAAATGAAACACCGAGCCCTTTCCCTGCTCGCTCTCCAGCCACATCTTGCCTCCCATCAGTTCGACCAGGGACTTGGATATGCTTAGTCCCAGGCCAGTGCCCCCGAATCTCCTAGTGGTGGAGCTGTCAGCTTGTGAAAACTTGTCAAATATCCTCGATTGATTCTCCTTGGATATTCCGATGCCGGTATCTGACACCATAAAATGCAGTTCCATCTTTCCATCAAGGCTCGGCTTAATTCTCTCTACCTTGATACAAACCTCTCCACTCTCGGTAAATTTTATTGCATTACCCACAAGATTAACCAGTATCTGACTTATTCTGGTGGGGTCTCCAAACACCCAGTTGGGAATATTGGGTTCTATATAGCACAGTAGCTCAAGCCCCTTGTTATAAGCCCGGACGCTCAATATCTCTGCTACTCCCTCCACTAACTCTCTAAGCTTGAACCCAACTTCTTCCAACTGCATTTGCCCCGCTTCAATTTTCGAGAAATCGAGTATGTCGTTGATCAGTCGAAGCAACGTGTCGGAGGAGGACTGTACCACCTTGAGGAACTCTCTCTGGTCTGGCTTTAGTTCGGTGTCTAAGGTTAGCTCGGTCATGCCCAATATAGCATTGAGCGGAGTGCGAATCTCGTGACTCATGTTAGCCAAGAACTCGGATTTAGCACGGCTGGCCGCCTCGGCTGCCTCTTTTGCTTTTTGTAGTTCTACTTCCGCCTGCTTGCGCTCGGTTATATCGATCATGCTTGCCAGCACCGCCGGTCTCCCCCGGTATTGAATAGATGTCGCTGTCTCCATGATCCATCTAATTTCACCGGTCCTGTTTACTATCCTATATTCGTAGGGTGAAGAAAGCTCATCTTTAAGCTTGGTAAGATTTCCCCTAAGAACTTCTCTATCCTTAGGATAGATGATTTTCCATAAGCTTGTATCTATGAGGTCATCTTCATTATAGCCAGTGTACTTCTTGAACTGAGGGTTTATAAATTGAAACTTGCCGTCCTGCACGATGTATATGCCTATCGGTGAACTGCTAGACAGAGTCCTAAATAACTCCTCCGTCTGTTTGTGCTCAGTGATATCCATGAAACTCCCCAGTACCGCTCTTCGGCCTTGATACTGGATTGAAGTAACCCTTTCCATAACCCATCTAACTTCACCGTGTTTGTTCACGATGCGGTATTCGTGAGGAGAAATCTTCTCCCTTTTGAGCATTTTTATGGTACTTTCTCTAACTCCCTGACGGTCCTCGGCAAAAACGAGCCTCAAAGAATTCGCGCCGATAATCTCATCCTCGTTATATCCCGTGTATACTTGAAACTGGGGATTAACGAATTTAAACTGCCCATCCTGAACGATATATATACCTATGGTAGAACTATTAGACAGTGTCCTTAGTATCTCTTCAGTCCGCCTTCTCTCCGTGATATCAACGGTGCTCCCCAGAATTGCCTGCTTCCCCCGGTATTGAATGGGAGTAAGCGTTTCTAAAACCCATATGATTTCTCCAGATTTATTCACAATTCGGTACTCGTAGGATGAGGAGGCTTGCCCTTTTAGCACTTTTACTGCCTTCTCCTTGACCGCTTCCCTATCTTCAGAGAAGATAAGCCTCTGTGGACTCGTACCGAGCAATTCTGCCTCATCATAGCTGGTGTACTTCTGAAACTGGAGATTGACAAACTGGAACTGGTCGTCCTGCAGTATATAAAGACCTATCGGAGAATCATTAGATAAAGTTTTCAATATTTCCTCTGCCCGTCTCCTTTCCGTAATATCCACGACGCTCCCCATTAGCGCTTGATTACCCCTATAATGAATTGCGGTAACTATCTCCGATACCCATTTTATTTCTCCGGATTTATCCACTATCCTGTATTCATAAAAAGAGCTACCCTCGCCGTTCAAAACCTTTAAGGCATTTTCCTTGGCAACTTCTTTGTCTTCGGGAAATACCAGTTTGGATAAGTTAGTCCCCAACAGCTCATCTTGTTTATAACCCGTATATCTCTCAAACTGAGGGCTTATAAACTGAAATTTTCCATCCCTCACGATGTAAACGCCGACCAAGGTGTTATCGGATAGGGTTCTGAACAAATCCCCGTACTGCTTTCGTTCGGTCGTCTCGTGCTCCAGTCTCCGCCTAACCTGCTCCGCCTGTTTGGCCAGTATTTCTAAGTTGACCTTCTTATCCTCCAGCTCTCTCAATGTAAAAACCCTCTCCCGCTGAGTCTCCACATAGTCCATAATCAGCCCAATCAACGGTACAGAATAGGCCATGATCTTGAGGAGATGGGCAATGTTGAAATCATTATCAAAGAGAGCCTTAGAACCGAAAGCCATGTGTAATTGAACAATTACCTGTGGAATTAAGCTGATTATCAATGCCTGAGAAAGGTAAGTCTGTTCTCGCTGGTAAATTCTATAAAATAGATAAGACCAACCCAGAAGAAATAGGGTGAACGGCGCAAGATCCCAAGGTCTACTGACTATTTGCTCCGAAAACACGGATTGGGGCAAATGGTCAGGAATAGAGAAGAAATAAACAGCTCCGTAGGCCAGGAAGCAGAGCATCAAGCTCATAGCCACTAAAAAACCAACGCCCCTTCTTGCCGGTCTCTTCTTTGTTTTTCCCATTAACAATACCGATACCCCTACCAGCAAAATTAGAGCATTAAGAAGTCGGGATACCACCCAGGTTAGGGGGAGAAAATTTTGGCTATCGGCTACTTTCAAGACCAGGCGGTTGTAAGCTAACGTGCTTAGGGCATCTATAGAGCCCGCTCCGAGAATAGAAAGGCCCATTATCAGACTGGCATAGTCATGTCTAAGTTTAAAATGCACCAAGCAGAGGATGCCAACCAATACCGCTGTGGAGAAGGCGCTCCACTCTAAAATAGCGTGGAATAAAATTCCAAAGCCACGCCCTCCGAGATCAAAACCTAAAAGATTGAGAATAGACGGAATCAAACAGACCAGAGCTATGGCCAAAACCGGCTTTTTTGGAATAACCTCTTCTTTTTTGCCAGAATCATCCAAGGTTTTCATGATTCATCTCTCAAGATAAACACGTTTAAGATCCAGAAGTAAACCTATCATTCTTACAGAGCTAGCTTGACCGGATCGTTTTTACTAGTAAGGTCGGACATCTTTATTCGATTGCGTCCCTCTTGTTTTGCCAGGTATAGGGCCTGGTCTGCTGCTTCAACCAGAGCAGCATGCGAGGAATTCAGGGAAGGCATGATCGTAGCTACTCCCAGGCTGACAGTAACATGCTTGCTTACATCGGACTTAGAATGAATGATCTCCAGTGACTCTATTGCCGTCCGCAGCCTCTCTGCAACTAGAACAGCACCTTGAGAGTTTGTATTAGGCAATACCAGTACGAATTCTTCCCCGCCGTAACGGGCTACCATATCTGCCGGGCGGTGTAGTGCCTGTTTTAACGCATTGGCTACCTGCTTCAAGCAGTCGTCGCCTTTTTGGTGGCCGTAGGTGTCGTTATAGGATTTGAAATAATCGATATCTAATAGGATCAAGGATAGAGGAATTTCATAACGTATAGCTCGCTTCCATTCCTGTTCTAGAAAATCCTCAAAACCTCGACGATTGGTGATTTCCGTCACACCGTCTATGGAGGATAAACGCTTGAGCACGTAAATGCTCTCTTCGAGTTGCTGCATGATCTTGAGCAACTCCTGTTCATGGTTTTTACGGCGGTCTATCTCATATTTAAGCCTTAGAGCCGACCTCACTCTGGCTAATAACTCCATCTTATTGAGCGGCTTGGTTATGTAATCCACAGCGCCCGCTGCAAAGGCTCTTTGTAGATAATTTATCTCATCCTTTACCGTAACCACTATGATCGGAATATCCCGAAGATATTCCACCGATTTGATTAGACGACACGCTTCGACCCCGTCCATATCCGGCATCAAAATATCCATTAGAATTAAGTCTATATCGGTCGAAACCCTGGATTTATCATCCATACCTAAGTGTTTGAAGGCTTCCAAAGATGAATCCGCTATCAACAGGTCTGTATAGCCAGCAGCTCCCAGTACGGATTTCAATAAAATTTGACTGTCTGGTGAATCATCCACTATCAGTATCTTCATGCCTTCCTCCCAATATCTTTGATGTCCTCAATTCTTATCCTACATGCTTTTGTCATAATCCAGGCACCACATTGTCAGTTTCAGAAGTTTGACTTAATTCTTTAATTGTTTCTCAACTTGCTGCCTCAACTCAGCTATTTCCCTTTCCAGAGTCTTTCGACGATCCGACTCGTGTTTGAGCCTCATAGCCGAACGTACGCGAGCGAGTAGTTCCACCTTATTCACCGGCTTAATGACGAAGTCTAGAGCCCCCGCTTCTAACGCCATCTCCAAGTACCTTACTTCCTCCGTTCCTGTGACCAGGATTATCGGAACATCCTGAAGAAACTCAACAGTCCTTATCAACCGACACGTCTCGATACCATCCAAACCAGGCATTAATATGTCCATCAGAATTACATCCACCCCTTTCGCATCCGTCCCGCCATGGCTTTCCTCGATGCCCAGGAGTTTAAATGCTTCAACCGATGACCCGGCTATGAGTAAATCGGAGAATCCTGAAGCCTTGAGTATGGATTTTAATAAAAGTTGACTGTCAATCGAGTCATCAACTATTAGTATGCTCATATCTACCTCCTATACTGACTAACCTAAAACATAACCCGAGCATTTAAAATTAATCAGATTATTAACCACTCAGGTCCTTTCTATCGCTAAGAGCGTTATATCATCTTCAAACTCTTCACTACCTCTCCAAAGGCGAAGTTTCTGTTCAATCCCCTTCATTAATTCCTTCAGAGGAAGGCTTCTCCATCCCTCTACCAACCTCACCAGGCGCTCTACTGAGAACTGATCCGTACTCTTACCGTTGTGGCACTCCGTTATACCGTCGCAATAAAGAAATAGTCTGTCTCCAGGACCAAAATAAAACTCATGCTCCTCATGCTCTACATGTGGAATCATCCCTACTGGAAGCCCTCCCGTTCCTAGTAGCGTTACCTTTCCTTCCTTTTCTTGATAAAGTGGAGAAGGATGACCAGCTTGGACCAGTTTGGTCCGGCCATCCCTAACGTCAGTCACTCCATAAACCATGGTGAAATACTGCATGGCATCATCAGATTGAAAACGTCTATTTAGTTCTCGAATTACCATCGATGGTGAAGTTAAGTCAAAATTATTAGCATTACTCGCATTGCGATACCACATGTTATTTCTGGTGGCTATAGATGACAACAATTTATTCAAGGTAACGGACTGCATTGCTGCAGGAACACCATGACCGGCGACGTCGAGCAAATAGAAACCGACGTGATTTTCGTCAAGCTCGAAAAGCCCAAAAATATCTCCAGCCACAAAACTGCAGGGACAAAATATCCAGTCAAACCTTAAGCACGATATGGTCATGGCCGAGACCGGAAGTAGGCTTTTTTGCATATTAGCCGCGGCTTCTAGGTCAGTTCTAATCTTGTCGTATGCATAAATGAGTTTTTTGTTACGCTCTTCCAGTTCTCTTTCCAGCCTTAAGACACGTTCGCCCGCTCTTATTCGAACATCAAGTTCCCCCGCATTAAAAGGTTTTACTATGAAGTCGTCAGCACCGGCTTTCATACCTTCTATCAACTCATTCTTGTTATCCTTTGCTGTTAGCAGAATAAAATATATGTAATTTTCAAACTTGGCGGCCCTTACTCGCCTACACAATTCTAGACCATTCATTCTTGGCATCATCCAGTCACTTATAACAAAACTGATCCCCTCTCTCTCCAGAATATCCCATGCTTCTATTCCGCTGGCCGCCTCGACCACCTCATGGTCTAACCTTGTTAGTGTCTTACCAAGGAGCGTTCTTGCCTCTTTCTCGTCATCAACTACCAGAATACGCATTAGAAAATCACCTACCTACTAAGGTGCAATAACTATGCCAAAGAAATTTAGATTGTAACTTCTTACAATCGCTAGGCTTTTTAAATTTTTCAATGTGATTTCTAACAAATTTTGTCAGGTGAAGAATGAGGGATATGAATTAGTAGACAAAAAATGGAAACTTCAAAAACTATCTAATTTGTGGGCTTATAAGTACCTAATGCCATGCTTACGAGCCAGGGGGAATGCCGACTTCCGGCCACGAAAGTGAGATACCAAGAGTCATCAGGAGGCAAAAAAACAAATACTGCAATTTTCACCTTAATTTTTTATTCGGTGCGCAACTAACTATAACATGCATAACTGGCGGGGCCGACGGGACTTGAACCCGCGACCTCTGGCTTGACAGGCCAGCGTTCTAACCAGGCTGAACTACGGCCCCACGATTGGATTGCGGATTTGCGATTACAGAATGCAGTTTAATAAAGCTTTTAATTTCGAAATCTAAAATCCAAAATTAATGTGGTGGGCGGTACCGGGTTTGAACCAGTGACCTCTTGCTTGTAAGGCAAGCGCTCTCCCGCTGAGCTAACCGCCCGGGATTAAAAATCCTGATTTAAAAGATCATGCAATAAATTTAACAGGCTTAATTTATAACTGAAATTGATTACTTTGTCTATATATATTCAGGGGAGGAAAATCTTAATTAATAAAAAAGGGAAAGGTGTGTTCTGTTTTAAGCCCTTTCCCTTTCAAAACGTTTACTGAATCAGTTTTAAGAAAGATTTACGTTAGCTCCAATCTCCTCACCGATGGGAAGAGAGGACGGAGGAACCACTATATCCTGTTGTAGAATGGGTGTATCTGAAACAATAGCTTCCCTTAAGACCTCATCCATGTGCTCTACTAACTTTAAATCAATGTCTTTCAGTATATTCGTTGGGATGTCCTTTAGGTCTTTTTCGTTCTCCTTGGGAATAATTACCTTTTTAACCCTGCCACGATGGGCGGCGAGTATCTTTTCCTTCAGTCCACCAATTGGTAGTACCCTTCCACGGAGTGTAATTTCTCCGGTCATCGCTACGTCGTGTCCTATTGGTTTCTTGACCAAAGCAGAAACAATAGCTGTAGCAATGGCAATGCCTGCCGATGGCCCGTCTTTTGGAGTAGCCCCTTCTGGGACGTGTATGTGTATATCTACCTTTTGATAGAACGAACGCTCCAGCCCCAGCTTTTCTGCTCTTGACCTGACATAGCTCATTGCTGCCTGAGCGGACTCCTGCATCACCTCACCAAGCTTACCGGTGACGGTGAACGTTCCCTTACCCGGCACGATCGAAACCTCGATTGTTAGAAGCTCCCCCCCAACCTCTGTCCAAGCAAGGCCTGTAGAAATTCCAATTTGGTCTTTCTCCTCGATCTCCCCAAACCGGAACTTCGGGATCCCTAGATATTTGGGTACGGAACTCGAATTAATTTTCACTACATGATCAGGGCCGTGTTTCACGACCTCTTTAGCCACTTTCCGGCAAATCGTCGAAAGCTCCCGCTCCAGGGTTCTTACGCCGGATTCACGGGTATAACGTCTTATCACATCCAGAATACCGCTGTCTGAGAGCTTGAAGTTCTCATGCTTGAGCCCATGGGCTTCGAGCTGCTTGGGAACCAAGAATTTCTTGGCAATTTGGAGCTTTTCATCTTCGGTATAACCGGGAATACGAATAATTTCCATCCTATCTTGGAGGGCCCAAGGTATAGTGTGAAGGACATTGGCAGTGGTTATAAAAAGAACATTAGAAAGATCGTAATCGACCTCTATGTAGTGATCATTAAATGCTTTATTCTGTTCGGGGTCCAGGGCTTCGAGAAGAGCTGATGCTGGGTCTCCTCTAAAATCCATGCCCAGTTTATCAATTTCATCGAGCAGGAAAACCGGATTTACACTCCCTGCCTTTCTCATACCTTGTATGATCTTTCCGGGAAGGGCACCAATGTACGTGCGGCGATGTCCTCTTATCTCCGCTTCATCTCTTACTCCACCAAGCGAAACTCTCACAAACTTCCTGCCCATAGCCCGAGCTATAGATTTTGCCAGCGAAGTTTTTCCCACCCCGGGAGGTCCGACAAAGCAAAGTATCGGCCCCTTGATCTTCTTGGTGAGCGCCCGAACTGCTAGATACTCTATTATCCTTTCCTTTGGTTTCTCTAGACCATAGTGATCTTCATCCAGTATTTTGGTTGCTTCATCGATATCAAGCCGGTCATCAGTACTTTCACTAGACCAAGGTATAGAAAGAAGCCAATCTATGTAGTTCCTGACCACGGTCGCTTCGGCTGACATCGGGGACATCATTTTTAACTTTTTGAGTTCGCGCCTGACCTTTTGTTCGACTTCTTCGGGAAGGGACTTTTGTTTAAGCCGCTCCTCAAACTCCTGAATCTCAGATTTTAGGTCGTCTTTTTCTCCTAGTTCCTTTTGAATAGCCCTCATCTGTTCAGTGAGGTAATATTCTTTCTGGGCTTTTTCCATCTGCTTCTTGACCCTGGTTCTGATACGCTTTTCTATCTGGAGAATCTCGACTTCCGCTTGAATTTTCTCATATATTTTTTCCAATCGTTGAGCCGGATTAATCGTCTCCAGAATCTCTTGTTTATCCTGAAGTTTAAAACCAAGGTGTGAAGAAATTGTATCAGCAAGTCGGCTCGGTTCCTCGATTGAAGAAACAGTAACCAGTACCTCGGACGGGATTTTTTTGTTTAACTTAACGTAGTTCTCGAAAGCAGTTATTAGGGTGCGAATAAGTGCCTCGGTCTCAACCCCGATATTATCATCTTCCGCTATGCGTTCAGCCTCCACCAAGAAAAAACTGGGACTGGGAACATATCTAATGATGCGTGCCCTTCTCTTACCCTCTACCAACACCTTCACCGTACCGTCAGGAAGTCTGAGCATCTGAACTATCGTACCTATTGTCCCAATTTTATATATATCCTCCTCGTTTGGGTCGTTGGTTTTAGCATCTTTTTGCGCGGCTAACAGTATCTCCTTATCCTTCCTCATAGCCTCTTCGAGCGCACGAATTGACTTCTCCCGACCTACAAATAATGGTGCAACCATATAGGGGAAAATCACCACATCCCTTAATGGTAGAAGGGGTATGACTGTCATATCTTGTTTTCTTTCCTCATCAAATTTGAAAAACATTGGCATTGTCGTCTCCTTAAAACCGTTATCCAGAGCCCAATCGCCTTTCTTCCTCATAGAAGAAAAGGGGATTACCCGTGCCTTTTATTACTTCCTCGGTTATTATGCACCGTCTAAGGCCATTTATTGACGGAACTTCATAGGCTATATCAAGCATAGTGGACTCTATTATTGCCCGAAGCCCGCGTGCACCGGTCTTCCTCTTAATAGCCTCATTTGCAATAACCCGGAGTGCTTCCTCGGTAAACTCGAGCTCAACTCCTTCTAGTTCCATCAGTTTCTGGAACTGCTTAATGATTGCGTTTTTGGGCTTCGTAAGGATCTCAATAAATGCCTTTTCGTCGAGCTCATCCAGAGTGGCAATAACTGGGATTCTTCCGACAAATTCTGGAATAAGGCCAAATTTTATCAGGTCTTCCGGCTGAACCTCTTTAAGTGTCAACCCCAAGTCTTTTTCCTCATTTTTTCTTATATTAACCTCGAATCCGATAGACTTTTCTCCGATTCTATGCCTTATGATGTCCTCAAGTCCGCAAAAAGCGCCACCACATATAAACAATATATTAGTAGTATCGACCTGGATGAAATCCTGCTGAGGATGTTTTCTGCCACCCTTGGGTGGTACATTAGCTTTCGTACCCTCTATAACCTTCAATAGCGCCTGTTGAACACCCTCGCCCGAAACATCCCTGGTTATTGACGGACTGTCGCCCGATTTACGGGCCAACTTATCTACTTCATCTATATATATAATACCTTTAGATGCTCTTTCAAGGTCATAATCTGCAGCCTGAAGAAGGCTAACAATCATGTTTTCTACGTCTTCGCCTACATAACCAGCTTCGGTGTAGCAAGTTGCATCAACGATTGTGAATGGCACATCCAGAAATTTAGCCAAGGTTTGAGCCAGCAACGTCTTTCCGCATCCAGTGGGGCCGATCAAAAGTATGTTACTTTTCTGTATATCAACATCATTATTTCTCTTGCCATTGCTAAAAGCGCCAAGCTCTACCCTTTTATAGTGGTTGTAAACGGCTACCGCCAATATCTTTTTGGCTCTTTCTTGTCCAATCACATACTCATCCAAAAATAATTTGATATTTGAAGGAGTAGGCAGGGTCGAATAGCGCTTCCGGAGATGCCCCTCTTTCGCTTCTTCATCAGCTATGATCTCGTTGCATAACTCTATGCACTCGTTGCAAATATAAACAGTTGGGCCGGCAATCAGTTTTCTAACTTCTTTCTGGCTCTTGCCGCAGAATGAACAGTATAGCTTTCCGTCTTTTCCTTCACGCCTTGTGGTCACTTTACCGTTTCCTCCCTTCTAGTAATTATAGCATCAACAATTCCGTACTCCGAAGCGTCTTTAGCGTTGAGGAAGAAATCCCTCTCCGTATCTCTTGCGATTCTATCAATTGGCTGGCCAGTATGCTTAGCCAGAATTCGATTTAACTCCTCGCGTACTCTTAAGATCTCCTTCGCATGAATTTCCACATCAGTAGCCTGTCCTTCAAACCCGCCCAACACCTGATGAAGCATTATTCGGGCGTGAGGAAGAGCATATCTTTTACCCTTAGTACCCGCAGCCAGAAGCACCGCTCCCATGCTGGCCGCCTGTCCGATACACATCGTGGCGACGTCCGGTTTTATATATTGCATTGTATCGTAAATCGCCAAGCCGGCAGTGACATGGCCGCCTGGTGAATTAACATATACATAGACATCTTTTTCTGGATTCTCGGATTCCAGGAAAAGCAGTTGGGCAATTACCACATCCGCAACCGCATCGGTTATAGGAGAACCAATAAAAACGATTCTATCTTTTAGAAGACGGGAAAATATATCATATGCCCTCTCTCCCCGGCTTGTCTGCTCGATCACAATGGGCACGTAACTGGTCATTTCGTAGTTCTAGTATACTGATTATAGATTTTCTTGTCAATTTAATTTTGGTCTCCTTGTACCTCTTCAATATTAGATTTTTCTAGCAGGAAGTCGAATACCTTCTCCTCTATCAACTGCGCTTCCAGACTGGGGATCATGTTATTATTCTGGCAAACTTCCTTAACCTTCTCAACAGGAACTTCATAGGATTTGGCGATTTCCCGAAGCTTGTTGTTCAACTCCTCTTCACCAACTCTAATTCCCTCTTTCTTGGCAATTGCACTAAAGATAATAGAAATCCTGACGTTGCGTAATGCCCTTTCTCTAAACCGGTCCTCCCAGTCCTGGTCCAAATGTGGAATATCCAGCCCATGCCTCTGGAGGTTATGCAAGAACTCGCGTTTAATACGAATCAACTCATCTTCAACCAAGCTTGACGGGACATCAAAAGTGTTTTTCTCAAGAAGAAACTTGACGATTTCTTCCTTAAGCCTCTTCTGAGATTGTTCTTCTAATTTCTTCGCTATGTCCTCTCTGATCTTGTTTTTTAACCCTTCAAAATTTTCCTGACCCAAATCCTTTGCGAACTCGTCGTCTAATCCCGGTAAGATTCTCTGGAGTATATCTTTTACCTTTAGAGTGAATTTTACTGTTTTCCCGGCGACTTCCTTCATGGCAAAATCTTCCGGATAACGGACCTCAAACTCCTTTTCCTCTCCCTTTCCCATCCCTAGCAGTTTATCCTCGAACTCGGCTATAAGCTTTTCCTCGCCGACCAGAAACTGGACATCCGTCCTCTTCAAATCCTTAACCGGCTTCCCATCGAGCGAACCCTCATAATCAACTATGACATAATCCCCCTTTCTTACCTCTCGATCCTCTTCCAGCGGCTTTGCCTCCGCCTCCCGCTCCCTCAACTGATTAAGTGCCCGCTCAACGTCCTCTTCTTTCACCTCGTGCTTTTCCCTCTTTAATTCTATCCCGGTGTAGTCCGTTACCTCGAAGTCCGGGATCACTTCAAAGGCAGCCGTATAATGAAAATCCCTGCCTGATTCAACCTTGTCCGGTGTGATATTCGGCCTGGAAACAGGGATTACCGATACCTCGTTTAGCGCATTTTCGAATGATTCAGATACCAGTCTCGAAGATACTTCCTTCAGTATATCCTCTCGGTACATGGATTCGATTACACTTCGGGGAATCTTACCCGGGCGAAACCCCTTGACTTTAGCGTTCTTTTGAAGCTCCTTTATAACCGCCTCTATTTTCTCCTTCACCTGTTCCGCCGGAATAAACACCTCTAGCTTTCTCTCTACACTGCTTATAGATTCAACATCAACTCTCATGGAAATAATGCCCCTTTTTTGAGTTTGTTTAGCCACTAATGAACACGGATTTACACCAATAAGATGATACATGATACACGGTGCATGATTCACGATACATGAAAGTTTTTACATGCATCCTGTATCTTGCGTCGTACCACTAATTCTACTCATCCTTTGTGCCGTGGTGTCTTCGTGGTTGACTTATGCTTATCTTCATGCGGAAGGGGGGAGTTGAACCCCCACGGGTTTTGCCCACTGGATCCTAAGTCCAGCGCGTCTGCCAGTTCCGCCACTTCCGCTAACAGCAGGTCAAACCCACTATCTCAAGTGACCTACATTAAACCACTTTGTATTTATCCCAGAGTGGGCTGCGAGGGATTCGAACCCCCGACCCGGTGATTAAGAGTCACCTGCTCTACCAAACTGAGCTAGCAGCCCGCCATAAGCTAATTTAGCCACTAATTCACCCAGTGAGATAATCTTAAGCCATCTCTCTAAGCAAACACGAATTTACGCAAATAAGTTTCAGAAAGTCAAAGCTTTCCATCACTTACCGGGAGAATTTTATTATAAATGCGCTATTCCCAAAATCAACATTCCTTTGCCCATATCAAGGAAGGCAAGATTTTCGAAGCCTTCCTGTATCTCGTGACTGCCTGGAACGGAAATTGAGACGGGGCAAGGCTAGTGTTTAGCAATTAGTATTTAGAAAAGCGTCTTCCTTATTGTAGACTCAGATTTAGAAGCCGATAATAGCGAGGGGACGGTTTTCCCCCAAAACTAAACACCAAATACTAAAAACTCTCTTCTGAGATTGAATAAATGGAGATACGAGTTGTGAAGGAACGTACTTGTGCATTCCTATATCAAAAAATGATCTTCTAACTACTCCCCTCCGGCTTTACTATGGCCAGTGTATATTTGTCGAGGTGGATGTATTTTCGGGCAACCCTTTGAATGTCGTCCTTAGTTACCGAGTAAATCTCCTCCGGGTAGCGCTTGTACTCGTCCCAACCTAAGCCATAAAGCTCATCAAAGGCGATCTTTGCAGCCTGGGCGGAGTTCTGCTGTAGTCCTATCTCAAAATTTCCTACCAGGTAATTCTGGGCACGCTTTAATTCCTCATCTGTTACACCCTTTTCCAGCACCAGTGCAAGTTGTTCTTTTATTCCCTGAATGGCCTCCTCCTGTTTCTCCGGGGCGCATCCTATGTAGACGCCGAAAAAGCCCGGCTCGAGCCCGGGAGTAAAAAACGATGTAACAGTATAGGCAAGGCTTCTTTTATCCCTGAGTTCTAGGAAGAGCCTACCCCCCTGACCAGAGAGAATGGCATTCAAAACCTCGAATGGATACTGGTCCGGGTCTTTGAGCGTCGGGGCAAGAAAGCCGAGGATGATATGGGTCTGCGCTTTGTCTTTCTGTTCAACCTCGGCGGTCCTAATCCGACTGGGCGGTGACTCCGGCTGAACTTGGGGAGGAGAAAAACGCCCTTTTCCCATTTCTCCGAAATAGCTCTCGAGCATGCTCAAGACTCGGTTTTCATCGACATTCCCGACAACGGAGATAACCATATTCTCCGGGCGGACGTATTTTTGGTAAAAGTTTATCAAATCATCTCTGGTCATATTGGTAATAGTCTCTTTCGTTCCGAGAACATCAAAACGGTAAGGATTCTCTCGGTATAGCGTGCTGAGAAAAAGGTTTATGGTGGTCCTTAGGAGGTTGTCTCCCTGGCGATTTATGGCTGAGAGTATGTCCCTCCTTGCGCGCTCGATCTCCTCAGGGTCAAAAGACGGATTCATAATCACGTCTGCAAATATGTCTATAGCCTGGTCGAAGTTTCTGCTCAGTGATTCCACAGTCACTCCGAAGCTGTTTCTCCCAGAAAACCCGCTTACTTCTCCGGCAATAGACTCGATCTCCCTGGCTATATCTTCTGCGCTCCTGTTCTTGGTACCACGGGTAAACATCTCCGAGAGAAAATTAGACACACCGTTATCCTTTTCGTCCTCAAACCTAACCCCTCCCAAAAAAGCGGCTCGGGCGGCGAAGAGAGGAACGGAGTGATTTTGCTTGATGAGCACCGTTATGCCGTTGTCGAGCATCGCCTTTTTCACATCGCCGGACGACTTAATAGACAAAAGGCTAAGTTCCTTCTCGAGTGCTTGGGCCGAGCGGTTGGCTATGTCGATTATTTCTTTTTCTTCAATTGTCACCTGGCCGGTGGGTAGCAAAAAGGCGGTGGTCAGGTTAGAATTCCGGAAATACTTTCTGGCCACACGCATTATATCCTCTTGAGTTACCAGGGAAACCTTTTTCAAGTATTCATCCTCATACTTGTAATCACCAGCCTCTACCTCGTAATAGCCAAGCTTCTGCGCCTGTCCCTGCATCGTCTCCTTCGTGTATATAGAGTTGCTTTCTATATTAACCTTAGCCCGGGAAAGCTCCTCGTAACTGACCGGCTCGTATTTTAAAAGATAGGTCTCTTTTATAATCTCGGAAAAAGCACTGCTCGCTTTATCCGGGTCGAGAGTGCCGCCCACCGCAAAAAGTCCCGGATACTTGGGCGTGAAGGAATAACTATAAATGTTACTTACCAGCCCTTTATCCTCCTTTACTCTTCGGTAAAGCCGGGAACTGTCTCCCCCTCCGAGAATATTCGAAATCACGTCGAGGACCGGGGTATCATCGTTTCTGGCATCAGTAGTATGAAAGGCCAGAGAGAAATAACCCTCCTGTACTTTCTTGTCAAAAACGACCGCTCTCATTTCCTTTTGGACAGGTTCTTCAGGTATATGACAGTTCGGCAGGGTGCGTGGTTTGAGAGTGCCGAAGGTCTCCTTAATTTTAGGGACGACCTTGCGCGTATCGAAGTCGCCAACCACTACCAGAACCATGTTGTTCGGCGAATACCACTTCTTGTAGAAATTGACTATTTTCTCGCGGGTAAAACCGCTTACGCTTTCTTTGCTCCCTATAACCGGCCTTCTATAGGGGTGAGCAGTATAGGCCTCGGAGAAAAGCCTTTCACTAAGATTTCTCTGCGGAGAATCTTCTCCTCGCCTTATTTCTTCGAGCACCACCTGAAGCTCCTTTTGCAGCTCCTCAGCATCAAACGATGAATTTTCCATAGCATCGGAAAGGACATCTAGCGCAGTATCCAGAAAACGACCGGCAATGACAACGTAGTAAACCGTTTCGTCGAAAGAAGTGAAAGCGTTGATATCCCCGCCGTCGCCCTCGATGATCCGGGCTATCTCCCCTACGCCCCTCTTCTCCGTACCCTTAAAAACCATGTGCTCATGCACGTGGGCTATTCCGTATTCGCCATCTTCTTCGCACGCACTTCCAACCTTAACCCAAACATTCACCGCGACGACTGGCGCCGAATGATTTTCTTCGAGAAGCACGGTCAAGCCATTATCGAGCTTAAATTTGGTAACACCCGTATGATTTTGAGTAAAGTCAGCGAATTCCTCTCCCGACCTAGTCCTGTCATCGGTCATTCCTTTTCCCTCCAGAATATGTATGAACATCATTATACCCGCTATCAAGATGAAATAACGCATAAAACCTCCTTCATCATTAGGGCCTCCAGCAGATGCTTTTCATCAATTGTTGTTATGAGGTTGACCCCAGCGTTCAAAACTCGACGGATTCGGTTTTTCTGCTTTCAAAGCAAGCTATTATAAATTATCCTCGGGTTGTTTATTGGACTCAACTTCTGGAGTAATTTCAGGTTTTTTTCTGAGCTGCTCGATTAAATAGAACGACAAGCCAAGCAAGCAATAAAGGTATACTAAAAAGAGGAGCATGATTTCCGGGTTAGTGATAACGGCAGCTATGATAATCGAGGCCACAACCAAGGCGTTAAAGGGTCCGGAAAACCTTATCCGGGGATATTTCCAATATGGAACATCACTGACCATGAGAAGACCGACAAAAGGGGCGGAAACGAGATAAAACCACATTATTGCCTCATCCGAAGGAATTTTGAATCCGGAAAATAAAAGCACGGGTGAAAGCATAAGCCCAGCGGCCATTGGGCTAGGTAGACCTATGAAATTGTATCTCTCGACCGTCTTGGATTGAACATTGAATCTGGCGAGCCTTAGCGCTGTGCAGACAATATAGAACAAGACAGCCATCAGCCCGAGTTTTCCAGAATCAAGCAGCACCCAGACATAAATCAAGATACCGGGGGCAACGCCAAAAGAGACCAGGTCAGAGAGTGAATCATAGGAAATTCCGAAGTTGCTTTCTGACTTAAAGATCCTGGCTAACTTTCCATCAAGCATGTCCAAAAAGCCGGCAATCAAAATAAACGCCGCAGCCCACCAGAACTTCCGGTATACCCACTCGTTTGAAGTCTCCGGAATAGCATGTACAGTGGCCAGTTGAATGGAGGTCATGATAGAGAGGAGACCAAAAAAAAGATTTCCGGTAGTAAAAAGGTTAGGTAAAAGCGGTATTACCCTTTCTCTTCTCGATTTTTTCTTTTTGGCTTCGCCGAAACCTCCAGCCGTTACCGGTATTTTCATGCTTCTCCCTCTTTAAGCCATCCTATAACCGTCTCACCACCCCTAACCTTGTCCCCCAATACCGCAGTTATCTCGCACCTAGTTGGAAGGTACAAGTCCACCCTGGAACCGAATTTGATCATCCCGAACCTCTCCCCCTTTTCAACAATGTCACCAACCTTTAAGTAAGAAACTATCCTCCGAGCTATAAAGCCGGCAATCTGAACGATAACCATCTGCTCCTTGTCTTCGGTCTCGATTAATGTGGCCAGCCTTTCGTTCTCTTTGGAGGCAGTACCCGAGTAGGCTTTGTTAAACTGGCCGGGTGTATACTTGGTGCTAATCACCTTTCCGGTGACTGGAAACCGGTTTATGTGGCAGTCGGTAATGGATAGGAAAATACCTATGCGCATCATTTCTTGGTTCAAGAAATTGTCTTCAAAAGCCTTTCCAATCTCTAATACCTTTCCGTCTGCCGGGGCAATAACAGCATTAGGATCCGTAGGCGTTTCTCTGTCCGGGTCCCGGAAAAAATAGGCTGTAAAAAAAGTAGCCACTGCCAAGATCAATGAAAGTAAGGACAGTCCCAGGAGCGCAGTGAACCAGGCGAGAACTCCTAAAACCGCAATCATAGTAAATCCTTCGACGGCTATTTTGCTTCTTGGCTTAGTCATGGGATGTTGTTATTTGACCACCGACGGACAGAAACAAGGATGCACCATGTATATAAATATCATGTATCCTGCATCCTGCATCTCGCATCCTGTATTCCGCACTCAGTTTTTGGCCCTATCTACAAGCCTCTTTTTGAAGAGAGAGCCCATCATCTCGCGAAGCTTTTTCCCCACTTCCTCCACCTGATGAGATTCTCCCTTTTTGAGAAGCGCATTGTAGACCGGCCGTCCGGCCCTGTTCTCTAGTATCCACTCCCGGGCAAACTCCCCGGACTGGACCTCTTTGAGGATGCGCCTCATCTCCTGTTTCACTGCCTCGTTTACGACCCGTGGACCTCTGGTTATGTCTCCATACTTGGCAGTATCGCTTATAGAGTATCTCATGTTTGATATTCCGCCCTCGTAAATCAAATCAACTATGAGCTTTACCTCATGCAGACACTCAAAATAGGCCATTTCTGGCGGATATCCGGCCTCGACCAGGGTTTCAAACCCGGCCAGAATCAAAGCAGTGAGCCCCCCGCACAACACACACTGCTCACCAAAGAGGTCAGTCTCGGTCTCATCCTTGAACGTAGTCTCGATTATACCGGCTCGTCCCCCACCTATCGCCCCAGCATAGGCAAGGGCGGTCTCTTTGGCACTACCCGTTGCATCCTGGTATACCGCAACCAGCATAGGAACTCCTGCTCCTTGAGTATACTCGTTTCGCACGGTGTGACCGGGCGCTTTCGGCGCCACCATAAACACGTCCACGTTGGGTGGCGGGACGATTTGTCCGTAATGTATGTTAAATCCGTGTCCAAAGGAGATAGCGTCGCCCGGGTTGAGATTCTCCGAAATATGGTTTGAGTATATGCCTGGCTGGCTGGTATCGGGAGCGAGAATCATGATAACGTCCGCCCACTTCGAAGCCTCATCCACAGGAAGAACCTTAAAACCGGCGCTCACCGCCTTCTCCCAACTGCTACCCTCTTCCCTGAGGCCTACTACTACGCTCATTCCACTGTCTCTCAGGTTCTGAGCATGAGCATGTCCCTGGCTTCCATAGCCGATAACGGCAATTTTTCTGGATTTTAGTTTCTCGATATTGACGTCTCTTTCATAATAAACCTTCATCTCTCATCTCCTCTTGTTATTTTGGATTTCCCTGGCTAACGCTACAGAACCGGTACGGGCAATCTCCTTTATTCCCATCGGTCTCAGAATCTCTAGGAAAGCGGTTATCTTGTCCCGGTCACCGGTGAGCTCGAGCATGTAAGACCTGGGTCCAACATCTATTACCTTCGCTCTGAAGATATCGGCGGTTCTCAAGATCTCCGGCCTGGTTTCCGGGGTTGCCTCCATCCTTACCAGGACCATTTCCCGTTCCACATGGGTCAACTCGGAAAGGTCCTGAACCTTTATTACATTTATCATGTTGTTGAACCTTTTTATAATCTGTTCGATTATCCAGTCGTCACCGCTGGTGACCAGGGTTATACGGGATGTGGTCGGGTCGAGTGTTTCCCCAACGCAAAGGCTCTCGATGTTGAAACCCCTGGCGCTAAAAAGTCCAGCAATCCTGGCCAGAACACCAGGTTCGTTATCCACGAGAATCGAAATGGTATGCCTCAAAAGCTTTACCTCCAGAAAGTTTTAGGGGTATGGTAATAGGGATTTGAAACAAAGAGTCACAAAAGCCAACAATATAAATCCCGAACCTTTATCGCAGCCTAAGCCATATCCACGGACTCAACTATCATCTCTCTCTCGATGTCCTCGAGAATCATCTCATTCATCGCCCCTCCCGGAGCAATCATCGGGTAGACCATCTCCTCGTAATCAACGACAATCTCCATAAGAACGACTCCGTCAGAGTAAAGCCCTTCCTTGAGAGTAGCCTCTAGCTCTTCCGGCCTTTTTGCCCTCAATCCCTTAGCACCAAAGGCCTCCGCAAGCTTGACGAAGTCCGGCATCACGTCGAAATGGGAGGCGGAGTAGTTCTTGTTGAAGAACATGGTCTGCCACTGCCTTACCATTCCATGATGTTCGTTGTTGATCAGTACGATCTTCAAGTCCATCTTGTTCTCCACCGCTGTGGCTAACTCTTGCATATTCATCTGGAAGCTTCCGTCCCCGGCCACGCATATAACCATCTCATCCGGACGGGCAAATTTTGCACCCATAGCCGCAGGGAAGCCGAACCCCATTGTGCCCAGCCCGCCGGAGGTAATATGGGTCCTTGGGCGGTTAAACTTATAAAATTGAGCAACCCACATCTGATGCTGCCCTACATCGGACACAATTATGGCATCCCCATTAGTGATGTTGGAAAGCATATCTATAAGATGGGAGGTCATTATCTTATCACTATTTTCTTTGGGGAGAAGAGGATGTTGCCGCCCCCACTCGTCGATCTTTCCAAACCATTCCCTTCTATCTATATTCAGGTCCTTGGGGATAAACTCGAGCATCTGTCGTAAAACATGCTTCGCGTCCCCTACGATTGGGCAATGGACACGGATATTTTTGTCTATAGTCGATGGGTCGATATCTATGTGCACTATCTTAGCGTTGGGGGCAAATTTAGGGAAATTCCCACCGGTTGCCCTGTCGTCAAACCTGGCCCCTATGGAGATAATCACATCGCTCTCATGTACTGCCATATTTGCCTTGTAAGACCCGTGCATACCGAGCATGCTCATGAAATAAGGGTCGTTTGCCGGATAAGCCCCAAGGCCCATAAGGGTAAGGGCAACTGGAATTCTCAACCTATGAACTAATTCTATAAGCTCTGGAGTCGCCCCAGACCATATAAGCCCGCCGCCCCCAAAGACCACTGGCCTCTTTGCCGTCATTATGATTTCGACCGCTCGTTTTATCTGAGCTATATTTCCCCTGATAGTAGGCTTATATCCCCTTAAACTAATCTCATTCGGTATCTCTAGCTCGTCCTCACCAATAAGAACGTCCTTTGGCATATCCACCAGCACTGGCCCCGGACGACCGGTAGTTGCTATGTGAAACGCCTCCTTTATAGCCCGAGGCAGTTCTCTTGTACGTCTTACCAGGCTATTATGCTTTGTACACGGACGGGTAATTCCTATATGGTCTGCTTCCTGAAAAGCATCGCTTCCCAGATAGGGAGTGGGGACCTGCCCGGTGAATACCACTACCGGCGACGAATCCATCTGGGCCGTAGCAATTCCTGTAACCGTATTGGTTGCGGCTGGGCCAGAAGTACAGAGCACCACACCCGGCCTTCCCGAAGCCCGGGCGTAACCATCGGCCATGTGTGTCGCTCCCTGCTCGTGTCTTGATAGAACATGCTTGATGGCCTCACCGTACTTAGGCATAACGTCGTATACCTTGAGTACATATCCACCAGGGAGGCCAAATATTACGTCTACCCCCTCGTGGATTAAAGTTTCAAAAAACATCTCTGCACCAAGCATTCTGGCCATCTCCGTTTACCCCCGTAGAATTTTACGAACTTTTCTTTAATTTACTAATTTTTCTCTCCATCTCGTCCTTCAGGGAAAGCTTTAATTTCTTTAGTTTTTTGATCTCCACTTCCTCATCAAGTGAAAGGGAGCCCTTTTGTTCGAGGTCCTTTACCATACCATCCAATTTTCTATGTTCAAGGTAGAGCCTCTTAAACTCCTCATCCCCCTCCAGAAGACTTTCTATTATTTCTGATTCCTTCATCAGATCACCTCTCCCTAAGAATTTCAGTGTCAGCCCTTCGTAAATATCGAGGGACAAGATGTAACAAATCATCCCTATAACCCTTATTTAATTTTTGTGCACCTAGAAATGCGCAGCATGCCGCTCTGGGCATGTTAAGATGCGGCGGGCAAAAAAGGGCAAACCCTCCTAAGGCCGAATCAATAGAATCCCGGTAAATCATCGCTCCGTCACCAACAAATATGGTTTTCTCCTTAGTTATGTTGGGAATAATCTCCGGGGCAATTAGCATTTCATCAGAAACCCTTTCCAGTCTCCCGTCGGACGACCGGAAAAAACCAACAAAAACCTCCTTCTTCCTAGCATCTATTATAGAACATATAGTAAAAGGTGTAAAAATCAAATTTGAAGCCAGGACCTCGAGTGAAGAAACTCCCACGATTGGAATCTTCAGCGAAAAAGCCAGTGCCTTCGCCGTGGAAATGCCTATTCTTAATGCAGTGAAAGAGCCAGGACCTATAGATACTGAGACTGCTTCAATCCTTTTTTTATCTACATCCGCTTCCTTGAGGAGCCATTCAATTACGGGTAGGAGTTTTTCTGAGTGTACAGGTCCAACATTTAGAGATAACTCCCCCAGAACCCGGTCGTCATCTAAAATTGCCACACTTCCCGAAATGGTTGAGGTTTCAATTCCTAGAACTCTCATTTTTCTGCTAAATCTTGTCTACTTTCAACCCCCCCTCAAATTTGGGTTTATCCGCTTCCATCTGATCCCTGGCCAGCCCGGATGACCCTGAAGTAATACCCCTAATCCTGAGCGCAAGGTCGTCCTTATTGGTAGCTTGCCTCATGGCTTCATCGTAGGTAATTAAGCCGCTCTTATATAGATTGTATAGACACTGGTCAAAGGTTTGCATACCGTAGTGTAAGTGTCCTTCCTCAATCGCAGTTCTTATTTCTTTGGTTTTTAACGGGTCGGATATCAGGTCTTTGATTCTGGCAGTTCCAATTAGTACTTCGACTGCAGGAACCCTTCCCTTACCATCAGCCTTGGGCATTAGGCGCTGCGAGATAACAGCCTTCAGAACCTGGGCCAGCTGGTAGCGGATCTGATTCTGTTGATGGGACGGAAATACGGCGAGTATTCTATTAATTGTTTCTTGAGCATCCAAAGTGTGAAGCGTCGAAAATACGAGGTGCCCAGTTTCGGCGGCAGCTATGGCGATTTCTATGGTCTCCAGGTCACGCATTTCACCAACCAGTATCACATCCGGGTCTTCCCGGAGTGAAGCCCGGAGAGCATTGGCGAAAGAAAGTGTATCAATCCCCACTTCTCGTTGGTTTATGTAGCTCTTCTTATCTTGATGGGTAAACTCAAGCGGGTCTTCAATAGTGATTATGTGCCTAGCCTTCGTCTCGTTTATATAATCTACGATTGCCGCCAGCGTGGTCGATTTGCCACTACCAGTTGTCCCGGTGACGATTACCAAGCCGCGTTCCTCCTGGGCTATCTTTTCCAGTATTGGCGGTAGATTAAGGGATTGGAAGGACATAAGGTTAAAAGGAATTGCCCTTATAGCCATAGAGAGCGTTCCCCGCTGCTGGAAGACATTTACCCGGAACCGAGAAAGACCAGGGATGCTGTAAGCCAGGTCCATTTCATACGATTTTTCAAACTTTTCTTTCTGCAGGTTGTTCATCATAGAAAAAGCAATCTTTTTGATGTCGTCGCTGACGAGCTGAGGAGCCTCTTTTATGGGAATCAATCGCCCATTAACTCGAAAAACCGGGCAACTACCGGACTTAAGGTGAACATCGGAAGCTCCTACCTTGAGCGCACCCCTCAGAAGATCATCAATATTTATCTCGGCCATTCATTCCTCCTCGGGTTTTATCTCCTTTATAATCCCGGACTTTGAGAAAACCTCTTCTTTGATTTTCTGCATAATCTCGGGATTTTCTTTGAGAAAAACCCTTGCGTTTTCCCTTCCCTGTCCTAGTCTTTCTCCGTTATAAGAAAGCCAGGTCCCACTCTTTTCTATTACCCTATATTTAGTGCCGAGGTCTATCAACTCACCTTCCTGAGAGATTCCACTGCCAAAAATGACGTCAAACTCGGCTTCTCTAAACGGAGGAGCCACCTTGTTTTTCACCACTTTGGCTCTCACCCTATTTCCGGAAACCTCATCCCCGTCCTTTATAGACCCGATCCTTCTTATGTCTATTCTTACCGAGGCGTAAAACTTAAGCGCTGTCCCCCCAGTGGTAGTTTCTGGGTTGCTATAGGCCGGGGCACCGATTTTCATTCGAGTTTGATTCACAAAAACGACGATAGTTTTCGACCGGTTAACGTTGGCCGTGATTTTTCTCAAGGCCTGAGACATGAGCCTAGCTTGAAGCCCGACATGCGCGTCTCCCATATCTCCCTCTATTTCAGCCCTTGGAGTAAGCGCCGCTACCGAATCGAGAACGATCAGGTCAACGGCACCGCTTCTTACGAGTGTATCGACTATTTCTAGTGCTTGCTCTCCAAAATCGGGCTGCGAGATTAGGAGGTCCTCTACCTTCACGCCAAGCCCTTTAGCGTATTTTGGGTCAAGGGCATGCTCCGCATCGACAAAAGCGGCAATACCTCCCAGCCTTTGTGACTCGGCTATAGCGTGAAGAGCCAGCGTGGTCTTCCCAGAAGCTTCAGGGCCAAAGATCTCTACGATTCTCCCCCTCGGCAACCCTCTCACACCGAGAGCAATGTCTAACCCTATCGAACCAGTAGGAACCACAGAGATCTCCGGAACGGAGGTTTCTGCTCCCATGCGCATAATCGCGCCCTTACCGAATTGTTTTTCAATGGAAGATATAGCCAGATCTATTGCTTTTTCTTTACTTGCCGGCTCTTTTGAAGCTACTTCTTTGGACATACCATCCCCTCATTTATCATTGGATTATACACCATTTAACACAAATTTTCTAATCCAATCAAGGGCTACCTCCGAGCTGATCAGTTTTATCTCTTCTCTCGAACCCTTGAACTGAAACTTCTTAGAAAACGTTCCTCTTTCTCGATGAGAAATCCCTATACAGACAGTCCCAACCGGCTTTTCCTGTGTACCTCCGCCGGGCCCGGCGATACCAGAAATTGCCACGCCCAAATCTGCATTGGAAAGCTTCCTTACCCCATCCGCCATAGCTCGGACCACCTCTTCACTCACCGCGCCGTATGACTCTATAAGGAATCTAGGAACACCCAAAACTTCTATCTTAGCTTTGTTGCTGTATGAAACAATCCCCCTATCAAAGTAATCAGAACTTCCAGGAATATTAGTGACCCGGTTAGCAACGAGGCCGCCTGTACATGACTCGGCTAGGGCAAGGGTTAACCCTTTTTGAGATAGCAGTTTTCCTACGACCTCTTCCAGCGTTTCGCCCTCGGTGGAGAATACATATTCTCCTAACCTCAATTTAATCTCCTCAAGCCCATCGGTCATTATTTTTTTCGCTTCTAGCTCCGTATCTCCGAATGCCGAGAGCCTCAGGTGGATTTCCGGGAAATGAGCCCTATAACCTATAGTCAACCCATCCCTCTCTACTCCCTTAAGCTTCTCCGCAACCTCAGATTCCCTGAGACCGAAGGTCCTCACCAGTCTGAATTCATACCTTTTTCTGCCAACAGCCCTTCTCTCCAACTCAGGAACCACATAATTTTCCAACATCTCTTTGAATTCTTTTGGAACCCCGGGAAGAAAGAAAAACACCACGCCTTCTTTTTCGTACTGAAACCCCGGAGCGGTACCCCAGAAATTTTTTAGAACTTTAGAGCCCCGGGGTATGTAAGCTTGCTTCCTGTTTATATCGAGTAATGTTCGTCCCTGTTCCTTGAATCTATTCTCTATCATCTCAAGAGCTTCGTTATTAAGCTCTAAGGGAACACCAAAGAATGTAGAGGCGACGTTAGCGGTCAGGTCATCAGGGGTAGGGCCAAGACCCCCCGACACTATGACTGCCTTTGCTCTAACGTAAGCAGTCTTGAACGCTATCATAATATCCCCTTCATCGTCTCCTACACTGGTATGAAATCTCAGGTCAAAACCCAGGCTGGTCAGCTTTTCTGCAGCCCATCTGAAGTTGGTATCAAGGGTTATGCCGCTCATTATCTCATCACCAGTAGTTATAATCTCGATTTTCATAAAATCACTCCTTCACCACGATGCAAGTTAGAAGATGTAAAAGACGTTTGCGTATCGCGCATCATGCATCTTGAATCATGCATCGTGTTTCAAGCATCCTGTAACTTGTTTATTTTCATTCATGCGTCCAGTTAATTCGCTGGAAATATGAACCTCACAACAACCTGGAGTACTATATTCGCATATATGCCCGCAAGAACATCATCGGCCACTATTCCCAATCCACGAGGCAGGTTCTCGGCGCTTTTTATCGGAGGAGGCTTTAGGACATCGAAGAACCGGAAGAGAAAAAAGCCCAAGAATATGTTCAGTAAACTAGCCGGAACGAGAAACATCGTCACTAAATAACCGCAAACTTCATCCAGCACTACCGAAGAAGGATCGGTCTTGTTGAATATGGCGCTAGCCTCGGTGGAAATCCATACAGAAAAAATTATAAACCCGAAGAGAATTAAAAAATAGGATAAAGGTGACAGGTTTGATATCAGATAAAAAGGCAGGATTGCTCCAATCGTGCCGGCTGTACCCGGTGCAACCGGCGAGTAACCTAAATAAAAGAAGGTGGCCAGAAGCTTTACGACCCATTCTCTCAATTATCGGATTACCCCTTCAGTTCGAAGAAGCCTCTTCTTGATCTCGATGCCACCGGAATAACCGCCCAGGCCGTTTGTGGCGACCACCCTATGGCAGGGGATAATAATAGGAATTGGGTTTGCTCCTACCGCGTTGCCCACCGCCCTTGCCGCACCAGGTTTGCCAATCTTATCGGCGACCTGGCCGTAAGTCTTAACCTTGCCGTAAGGAATATTCAGCAATTCTCTCCAGACAGATATTTGAAATGATGTTCCGGAAGATAAATCTAACCTCGTGTGAAATTCTTTTAATTTGCCCTCGAGATAGAGTTTGATTTCATTCGCCGACTCTTGAACCCTGCCATCTTCGACAAGCGCAGTTCCATTAAGACCGCTCACATATTCTTCGAATTCATACCTCCCAAGCACAACCCTAGAAAGACCATTTTCTGTGCCGATAACAAAAATAGTTCCAATTTCAGTATCAAGCTTAGACAAACTATATGTATCCATATACACACCTCTTAATTAACGTGAACCAACCCATCGACTCATAGTTTTCATACACGTATAAGGCTTGTCAAGAAAAAGCTCTTTTCCCGCACGGAAATCCAATCTATAGTTAATGAAAATGGGAAAAAAGGATATGAAAAGGTTTATTCTCGGCCTAAGCCCAGGGAAAGCCGAGGGTCATGCGGCTATAGCCCTAGTGGAGACCTTCGGGAAGTATCGAATAAACAAAAGATACAACCTGAGACGTGTAGAGCGATTTAAGTTTAAATCCGATGACGATATCGTAAACCGAATCATTGAGTTTTTAGATAACGATCAGCTTAAAGAGAACCTCGACCTGATAGCAGATACCACCGTTTGTGGACAAAAATTAATTGACTCCTTAATTAAAGCCAAATTAAATCCCGTAGCCGTCACCATGATCGACGAGGGTACGGCAACAAGTAACGATGTGGACCGTGTTCTACTAAAGAAAGAACTTCTCACGAACTTGCAAATGTTATATGTTGCCGAAAGGTTAAGGATAAACCCCCAATCGGCTCTAGGAAGGGTAATCGCCGAAGAGATTTTGAGATTCCGCGTACACAAAACCCCAAAGAATGATGATATGGGCAAGTCTGATAAAAAACCAGAATATGAAGACCTCATTTTTGCCCTGGCCTTAGCCTGCTGGTATGGACAAGAAACTAGTAAAGAAGAAATAACATTTTCAAGCAATAAAAGAGCCTGAATCTCCAGCTTAGTCATTATTTCATAAAATCTGGAGGATTTTTTACAAAGCAATTTTCAAATCTCAACCTCTCATCCTCGGAAAAGTTTTGTGGCAGTTACACCAAACAGCTACTTGCATCACATAAGGCAAAGCATTGTGGGCATAGTTTTATCCAAAAGAAAGTCAATAGTGCTAACTTTCAGTGAGCAACTTAGAAATTTTCCGCCATCTACATAGTCAGGAGAGTCAGAAGCCTTTAACTGGGCAAAAAAACTCTCTTATATCCTCTTTTTCAACAATAGTAACAATAATATCCCAACCATAATCCTTCTCAGATACATTAATTACCCACACTGTGGGTGTACAATATCGAAATACATCAAGGGCTCTGTCCCCAATAACGTGTGTACGCGGTCTTTGAGGTAATTTTTCCTATGATTGGTCATTTCTTATATACTATTTTTTAATAATAAATCTCGGGCTATTATAATCTTAATAAGTAGCTTGCAAAAGCAAAACAATTGGGCAATTGTTAAATGTTAAGTTTACGTAATCTTTCCTAAATCAAATGAAAATAACTATCTATATGATCTGGAATAGAATTCAATATTTTTCCCAAGCATTATCGCCAAATAATACCTGAGGTATTGCGATTTATATTCCCTAGCCAGTATGCTTAAACCTTTATCACTAAGAAATTTGGATTCTTGAATTTCCACTCAAAATGCGTAGAATCTCTACTATTCTTAACCCATCTAAAGCAACAAAATGAGGAGGAAAGGCATTGACTGCCGATAATAGTTTGATAGACAAGTGGGCTCTTATACTGGGGGCTTCTAGCGGTTTTGGCGAAGCCATCAGCCTAGAACTGGCCGAAGCCGGAATGCACATCTTCGGCGTCCACTTAGACAGAAAATCCACCATGGAGAACGTAGAACGAATAATCGGTCAGATAAAGGATAAAGGGAGAAAAGCGGTTTTTTTCAACATTAACGCATCCGACCCGGAAAAAAGAAAAGAGACATTGGACCAGATAGAAGAGACCCTGAAAAAAAATGACAACCCTTCCGGAATAAGGGTTTTGGTTCACTCGCTTGCTTTTGGAACCCTTAAGCCGTACATTGCCTCCTCACAAAAGGAAATGGTGACCGATACGAATATGAATATGACCCTCGATGTCATGGCTCACAGCCTAGTCTACTGGACTCAAGAACTGGTCAGCCGGAAACTGATGGTCGAAGGGGGAAGAATATTTGCTATGACCAGCGCCGGAGGACACCGGGTTTGGAAAACCTATGGTCCCGTTTCCGCCGCCAAAGCAGCCCTTGAATCCCATATCAGACAACTTGCCGTGGAACTTGCCCCCTTGGGAATCACTGCCAACGCCATTCAAGCCGGGGTTACCGAAACCCCTGCCCTCAGTAAGATTCCAGGAAGCGATATTATCGTGGAGAATGCACTTCGGGTAAACCCGAGCGGAAGGCTAACCCGACCCAAGGATGTAGCGGAAGCCATTGTTTCGCTCTCCGCCAGGGGTACACACTGGATAACCGGAAACGTAATAAAGGTAGATGGAGGAGAGGACCTGATTTAAGCTGATTCAAGATAGGGGATGCGGGATACCAGGATTAATCATCTTGTATCCTGTATCATGCATCCTGCATCATGTATCTATATCCAAGCCACATTCCATGGAAAAAAAAATAAGGCTATACAACACTCTCACTCAAAAAAAGGAAGACCTGGCCCCATTCGAGGGTAAAAAGGTAAGAATATACGTATGCGGTCCGACCGTTTATAGCTCCGCTCACCTGGGTCATGCCCGGGCGGCGGTGACCTTTGATATTATACAGAGATTCCTTAAGAAGATAGGTTATGACGTAACCTACGTCCGAAACTTTACCGACATCGACGATAAAATAATAAACAAATCAAAGGAGACGGGAATCCCGTCAGAAGAAATATCGCGAATATATACGGAAGAATACATCGAGGACATGGCCTCCCTCGGGGTGCAAACGCCTGACTTTCAACCCAAGGTCACCGAACACATAGCTGAAATAATCGAGCTTATCAAGACCATCATTGATAAGGGTTACGCCTACCGATCCGGAGACGACGTTTTCTTTTCCATAAAGAAGTTTCCCGGATATGGAAAGCTTTCCAAAAGAACACCGGAGGAAATGTTGGCCGGGGCAAGGATAGACATAAACGAGCAGAAGGAGGATCCGCTTGATTTTGCCCTGTGGAAAGGAGCAAAGCCTGGAGAGCCGTGGTGGGAAAGCCCGTGGGGGAAAGGGCGCCCGGGTTGGCATATCGAATGCTCGGCGATGAGTATGAAGTATCTCGGAAAAAGTTTTGAGATACATGGGGGAGGAAAGGACTTAATATTCCCCCATCACGAGAATGAGATAGCCCAGTCCGAATCGGCAACCGGTGTCGAATTCGTCAGACACTGGGTGCATAATGGGCTTATCCAAATCAACCGGGAAAAGATGTCAAAATCCGTCGGCAACATCATAAATGTGAGGGAAGCCCTGTCCCGATGGAGTAAAGAAGCAATAAGGTTGTTTTTCCTATCCCATCACTACCAGAACCCGGCTGATTTCTCGGATAGCACCATGGACGAGAATGAGTCAGCATTAGAGAGAATCTATATAACTCTCAAACGGGCAGAAGACCTGAAAAAGGATAAGGAAAGAGTAGACGTCGAGCTGGCAAGCAATCTAGAAAGATTCAGGACGGCTTGGCTCGAAGCAATGTACGACGACTTTAACACAGCGGATGCACTCGGAAACCTATTTGACCTGGTCAGGGCAATCAACCGGTCTATCGACTCTACCGGATGGTCCTCCACCCTGTCTGAGAGTATAGAAGAACTGAGAGCTTTCGGAAGCACTATGGGAATATTAGAGCTTGCCCCGGATGACTATTTAAAGAGAGAGAAGCTGGCTAAGATAAACCTTGAAATCACCGAAAGAGAGATTCAGGAACTAATCAAAGAGAGAAATAAGGCCAGAACGGAGAAGAACTGGAAACGGGCGGACGAAATCAGAGAATACCTGAGCGAGAAAGGAATATTACTCGAAGATTCTAAAGAAGGAACCATCTGGCGGGTAAAAAGCCAAACATAAAAGGATGCAAGACTTGTCGTGAGCTCAGTCGAACGATGCACGGTACAGAACACATTGTATGTGTAATAGCCAGGATTTAATCAAACGGACACTACCTTAGCAAGTTGTATTTAATAGAATGATTTCCTTTTATAAATGTCACTCTGAGCAAAGCGAAGAGTCTGTTAATCGCATTTTCTAGTAAAACCCCGTTCATTCTGAGTAGGGCGGAAGGGCAAACACCTTAATAACCCATCCTTCGACCAGGCTCAGGATGAGCGGATATATATCAGCTAAAATGATTAATGAAATAAAAACCGTTCATTCTGAGCACAGTCGAAGAATGAACACCTCAAGAAATTTCGTACTTCTATCGACCCTTCGATAAATCCCAGGGCATGCTCAGAGCCTGTATCAAGTGAAACTAAGGAATGAGCGGATTTACAAAGTGATTGCGGTAATTTATTGGAAAAATGTAACTTATCCCGACGCTCTCTGACAAATTAAATCTTGATTTTTACACATATATGCTAGATAAGTTTTACATGCATCGTGCATCTTGAATCCTGCATCATGTATCCTGTATCCCGCATCTTGCTTAAAGCCATATTCCCATATACTCCAAACCTCTCCTAATGTTTATAGGAGTCTGGGTTTCGCCGCGACAGCTATACCAGCATGCTTCACACCTGGTCTTGCCGTATAAATCCGGACTGTAGTCGCTATAATGGGCAGTAACCGGCATCTCCGAGCATCTCTTTAGATGACCGCTTGGGGTTACCTGAATCATGTTTATACCGGCCAGACAATCGGGAACCCCACCCCTCTCGAAGTATTCCGGCACTTCTTTGAGATAGTATTCGGTGGAAACGATAACCCCTTTCCATTTTCTCCTGAGCTCTATCAAGTTATTGACCACTTCCCTAATTTTTTCCAACTTCTGCTGTTTAATGAAGTGGCTGCTGTTGTTGGTCTTCATCACCGAGTAGGAGCTGAAGGAAATACTTACTCCCCACTCTTTTGCCTTGTGTGCAATGTCGATTATCTGGTCCAGGTTGTCTTCCATAATTATGGTATTCAACACTATGCTCTTTTTACTGAATCTCCTTGAAAGCTCCGGAAGGAGATTGGACAGGTGATTCCATAATCCGGGAATTCCCCTATAGGAATCGTGTTTCTCCCCGGGAAAATCTAGGGATACGGCAATCTGGTCAATCCCGGCAGCGAAAAGCTCCTCTGCTTTCTCCAGGGTCAACAGGTCACCCTTAGTAACCATGGAGGTAAATATGAAGATCGAACACTCTTTCACCTGCCTGACTATGTCCGGCAGGTCCTTTCTGAGCATCGGCTCTCCGCCGGTAATCACTACAACCAGCGGATTAATCTTCTTTATTACCGGGCGATAATCGGATAGTCGGGTTTCATGTCTGGTCTGCCAATAGTCGCAAAAATCACACTTGGCGTTACAAAGCTTGGTTATCTCCAGATTAACCAGCTTGGGTCTTCCGGTGGCCTTGGTGTAAAGATACTTTAGTGCCCCGTTTACACCCTGTTTGACTGTAAGCATTTTGAAATTATTACAGAAGGGCCTCTAGTAATCAAGTGGTAATTTACCATGACAATCGAGAGAAGCCGGAGGACTCGCTCCATTTCAGGCTAAAAAACAACATCACTATTGACTTGTCATGCTATTTTGATTAATTTGAGAGAAAAATTTTATTTGAGCTGAGCCCGTAGCGGTTCTACAAGGTACCAGCCTGCAAGGATTTGATGGAGGGAGAAATGTCCAAGAAAATCGTGAATATAGAGGTATTCGAGTGCGACCACGTAGATGAGAAGGGGGTTCGGTGTGATAGCGAAGGACAGAGACAGGCAATAAAGGAATGCGCGGTGTGCAAGAAAGATTTATGCAGTAGACACTACCAAACCTTTTCCATATCCAGCCTCTCCAGCCCTGCCGGAACCGGGGTATCGCTTACCTATTTTCTCTGTTGGCAACACGCCGAAGAGTTTGTGAATACCGTGGTACAAACCCTCGGTGATTCAAGACCGGTTCCATACGGAGGAATGGCAAAGTAGAAGGTAGCGATATCGAATAATTTACGAGCAATCTTCTCCATGGCCTAATTTAGTTTTCCATCCGCCGGATCCAGGTTAGTATTAAAGTATGGGAGAAAGACATCGGAAGGATAAGATAAGGTCCAGATTTGAAGGCTTCTTTAAAATCAGGAAAAAAACTGCCAAAGCCGGAAAGGTCATAAAGTCAAAGAAGGACAAAGAGAAAGAAAAAAGGGTTAAACACCGGGAGTTAATCAGCGAATCAGAAGAGACTTAATCAACGTTTTTCCTGTCTCGCCTTGAGATATCCAAAATTTCCAACCAAAGCATTACTCATCATTATCATACTGATAAACATATCTAGCTGGGTTAGATACGCTCAAACCAACCAGCATAATCCGGACCCGGATCATACGAACGATGCAAAAGCAAAGTACGTTATAATCATAACCATCGACGGCTTGAGACCGGATGCAATTACTGAAGGGAATGTCCCGCACATACAGTCACTCATCAAGAAAGGTTCTTGCTCACTTGAAGCTAAGACAGTGATTCCTGCCCGCACCTTACCCGCACACACCTCATTACTTACCGGACTTACTCCCGAAAGACACGGCATGAAAATAAACTTTTGGGTGCCATTCATGAAGCATGTAGACATAGAGACAATCTTCAGCGTGGCAAAGGAGAAGGGATTAAAAACAGCTATGTTTGTGGGCAAGGATAAACTTCGATATCTGGCAAGGCCGAACACTGTAGACCACTTCGAATCTACCGGAGAGGCACCGGGTAGCAACGATACGATAGCATCTCGATTCTCCTCATACATGAAAACGGAGAGGCCAGAGCTAGTTCTTATCCATTTTCCCGAACCGGACCTCACCGGACACCAGATGGGCTGGATGTCGGAAGATTACATTAAAGCACTCGAACAGGTGGACAGAGCAATAAAAGTGATTCTCGAATCGCTCGATGAGGCGGGAATATACGAGCATACATTATTGATCATTACCTCCGACCACGGCGGACAGGGAAAGAATCATATCGGCTCTGATTCGGAGGTTATCACCATACCCTGGATTGCAGTTGGGCCGGGGGTCAAGAAAGGCTACCGGATTAACGGGAATGTTAACATCTACGATACGGCGGCAACTGTACTTGTTGCCCTGGGCATAAAACCACCTCCAAAGTGGGAAGGAAAACCTATAAAAGAGGTTTTTATAGCTCCGACTCAGCCTTTGGGAAAGACAAGATGTAAGCGAGGGGTATCTATACTCCTAAATATGATAGGTGCAAAACTTTAATTTGAGATACCCGATTCAACGAATCTGAGTTCGCCACAAATTTTGCAACTCCTACATACGCTTAAAAAGTCACAAATTCAAGGCAGGTTAGCTGATTTATTAAAAGTAATTTATCATATATACTTAATAACTTATCAAATTATTTACTTCTTCTCAGATGAAACTAGCGACCCGCGAGATTGTCAGGGAAATAGACAGAGCATCGATCGAGGAATACGGTATTACCGGTCTTATTCTCATGGAAAATGCCGGGCGGGCAGTGGCAAATGTGCTGCTCCAAGAATTTCCCCAGGCTAAAAGGGTGGCCATATTCGCCGGCGGCGGCAATAACGGGGGAGATGGCTTTGTTGTGGCCAGGCACCTTATCGGAGAGGGCTTGGATGTAACCACTTACGTCTTATCCGACCCCAAAAAGTATAAAGGTGATGCACTCACCAATTATCAGTCACTACGTAAAATCGGCGGCCTATTGGTCGAGAACAAGGGTACACTCTCGGAATACAAGCAAGCTGACGTCATAATCGATGCCATTTTTGGCACCGGACTGGATAGGGAGGTCGAGGGGTTTTATAAAGAAGCCATAGAATTCATAAACAGACAACCCGTCCCCCGAGTCTCGGTCGACCTCCCATCGGGACTGGATGCTAACACCGGGTATCCACTCGGTCTATCGGTAAAAGCGGACGTTACGGTGACATTTGTCTTACCAAAACTGGGACTGTCAATCTACCCGGGAATAGAGTACGCAGGAAAGGTTTATGTGGTCGACATTACCACACCTAAGTTTCTCGAAAAGGATATCCCTTACGAACTCATAACTTATGATACAGTTAGAAAAATATTAAAACCGAGACAGCCAAACACCCATAAAGGCACCTTTGGGCATCTATTCGTTCTCTCCGGCTCCCCCGGAAAAACAGGAGCCGCTACCCTTGTCGCGGAGGGAGCGCTTAGGGTTGGAACTGGCCTCGTCACAGTCGGAGTACCCAGGAGTCTTAACCCTATTCTGGAGGAGAAATTAACCGAAGCCATGACTGAGCCTCTCCCGGAAGCCAAAGATAGCACCTTTGGAAAAGAATCCGTAGAAGCAGCTCTTAGGATCATGTCTTCGAGAAAAACGGCGCTGGCGATAGGGCCGGGGATCTCCACAACCGAGGACACCGCCCATTTCTTCTACCAGATTCTCGGAAGGTCGACATTGCCGACGGTGGTCGATGCGGACGGGATTACCTTGATAGCGCAAAATCTTGATATTCTGAAGGACCTAAAAGCGCCCATCATCCTCACCCCTCATCCCGGTGAGATGTCCCGGTTAATTGGCAAGACCACCGAGGATATACAAAAGGACCGCATCGGCGTTGCTAGGGATTTTTCGTCTATGTATAATGTCTTCACTGTGCTTAAAGGCGCAAGGACAGTAGTTTCAACACCCGATGGAAGGGTATTCATAAACCCCACCGGTAACCCGGGTATGGCTTCAGGGGGTATGGGAGATGTACTAACCGGGATTATAGGGGGATTCCTGGCTCAAGGGTATAGCCCCGAATACGCCTGTATTTTGGGAGTTTTCTCCCACGGCTTGGCCGGTGATTTGGCCGCCGATAAAAGGGGGCAAGCCGGGATCATTGCCGGGGATGTTGCCGATTCTTTGCCTCAAACATTAAAAACGATTCTTCACGGGCAGAGGGAGCAGTTCTTCCATAGAATTCGCTAAATTGTAGGGAATGCATATATGCGCTCCCCACAGGTTTTCATCACAAATGTCATTAGTTGAGCATTCCAAAAGGAAAGCGGTAGCAGAAAGTATTTACATACACACCTCAAAGGTAGAGGAAACGATTAAACTGGGAGAGCTAATAGCTTCCTTGCTCAAGCCGGGTAGCATTATAGCCTTAAAAGGCGAACTTGGTGCCGGGAAAACGGTTCTGGTAAAGGGAATAGCAAAGGGATTAGATACCAGAGAGGAACCTAATAGCCCTACTTTTGTGATTATGAACGCCTATGAAGGAAGATTGCCCCTTTATCACTTTGACCTTTATCGAATTTCCGGGGTGGATGAACTCGAAGGAATAGGGTACGAGGACTACTTCTTCGGCGACGGCGTTTCAGTCATTGAATGGGCAGATCGCATAGAAGAGATTCTTCCCGAGGAAACCATAAGGATAGAAATTGTCATCCCGGAAGAAAATAACGGGGAATTTGAGACCGAACGCAATATAACAATCGAAGGAAACGAAAAATGGCTCTCATTGTTCAGAAGTACGGTGGAACGAGCGTTGCCAACATCGACAAGATAAAATGGGTTGCCGGGCACGTAATCAATACTAAGGAGAAGGGACACAAGGTAATAGCAGTTGTTTCGGCCATGGCCGGGGAAACGGACCGCTTGATTAAACTCTCCCGCTCGATCATGGACCCGCCCGATGAAAGGGAATTGGATGTGGTTACATCCAGCGGAGAACAGGTTTCAGCGGGGCTTTTAGCCATGATGATCAAAGCCCTGGGGCATGATGCTATATCTTTTCAGGGACATCAGGTGAGAATCATAACCGACAATTCACATTCAAAGGCAAGGATAGTGAGGATCGACGACCAGAAAATAAGAAAGGCACTCCTGGAGGGAAAGATTGTGGTCGTCGCCGGGTTTCAAGGAGTGGACGATGAGGGAAGCGTTACCACCCTGGGGAGAGGCGGCTCCGACCTCACCGCTGTCGCACTTGCCGCAGTGCTTAAAGCGGATGCCTGTGAACTATATAAGGATGACGTGGACGGGATTTACACCACAGACCCGGGCGTTTGCCGGAGTGCCCGGAAGCTGAGAAAGATTTCATACGAAGAGATGCTGGAGATGTCGAGCCTGGGGTCTAAGGTGCTACAGGCCAGGGCTGTTGAGTTTGCCAAGAAATTCGGCGTTCCGATACATGTGCGCCCGACGTCGAAACCAGACGCAGAAGGAACATGGGTCGTAGAAGAGGAGGAAGCAATGGCAGAAATGGAAGACATGGTCATATCCGGGGTCACATCCGACAAGAACCAGGCAAAGATCACCATAATGCAGGTCCCGGACCGGCCCGGCATTGCGGCAAGGCTTTTCACGCCGCTAGGCGATGAAGGCATTGTCGTTGACATGATAGTGCAGAACGTAAGCTCGGAGGGTTATACCGATATGACCTTTACCGTTCCCCGGACGGATTTCAAAAAGGCGATCAAGATAACCGAGAATTTGGCAAAGGAGCTCGGGGCGAAGGGCGTGGCATCAGACGATAAAATCGCTAAAATATCTCTAGTCGGATTGGGTATGAAAACCCACTCCGGGGTAGCTTCCCGGATGTTTTCGACACTTGCGCGCGAAGGAATAAACATTATTATGATAAGTACGTCTGAGATAAAGATATCATGCGTTATAGACGAGAAATACACGGAGTTGGCGGTCCGCTCGCTCCATGATGCATTTAATTTGGGAGAATGAACTTAGCTACCAAGACACGAAGGCACTAAGGAAATTGTTAACTAGTTTACGAGTTGATATGTTCACATGTTTGTTTTTAACCCGTTAACCAGTAAACACGCTAACACAGCAACATTAGTGTCTTGGGGCCTTTGTGATTAAATAATTAGCTTGGAGAAGGAAATGACGGAGAGGATGGTAAAGATATACGACGTAACGCTCAGGGACGGAACCCAGGGAGAGAATATTTCTTTTTCCATTCATGATAAAATCCGGATCGCCTCGAAGCTTGACGAGATGGGCATCCACTACATCGAAGGAGGCTGGCCCGGCTCCAACGAGAGGGACGAGGGATTCTTCAAAGAGGCTAAAAAGCTGAGACTAAATAAATCGAAGATCGCTGCATTCGGAAGCACCCGCCGGGCAGGCCAAAAGTGTCATGTAGATGGAAACATTCAATCGTTACTGGAAGCGGAAACCCCGGTCGTTACCATCGTGGGCAAGAGCTGGGACTTCCACGTAAGGGAAGCCCTCCGGATTTCTCTCGAAGAAAACTTGGAGATAATTCACGACTCCATCTCATATCTTAAGGAGAGGGTGGACGAGGTATTTTTTGATGCGGAGCATTTCTTTGACGGCTATAAGAAAAACCCCGAATACGCTCTAGCCGCCCTTAAAGCCGCCCTGGACGGCGGGGCGGATACGCTCGTTCTTTGTGATACCAATGGTGGGACTCTTCCCTGGGAGGTCGAATCAACAGTCCGGGAAGTGAATTTAAAACTGGGGAATCCCAGTCTTGGAATTCACACCCATAACGACGGAGAATTAGGGGTTGCCAATACCCTTTATGCCGTATTGGGCGGAGCGAGCCAAGTCCAGGGCACTATGAACGGATACGGAGAGAGATGCGGGAATGCCAATCTGTGCTCCATCATCCCCAATCTTAAGCTGAAACTAGGTATCAACTCTATAAGCGATGAAGGACTCAAGAAATTATATGAGGTTTCGCATTTTATTCACGAACTTACCAACCTACCTCCAATCAAAAACCGCCCCTTTGTGGGAGAAAGTGCCTTTGCCCACAAAGGGGGGCTACATGTTAGCGCGGTCATGAAGAATGCCGAGACCTACGAGCATATAAATCCGGAGGTCATCGGGAATAGAAGGCGTGTGCTTGTCTCCGACCTCTCCGGGAGAAGCAACATACTCTATAAAGCTAAAGAGCTGGGAATAGAGCTTGACCCCAACGACAAGAAGGTGCAGAAGATTTTAAGCGAGCTTAAGAAGCTGGAAAACCAGGGATACGAGTTTGAGGGTGCAGACGCATCGTTTGAACTTCTCATCAGAAAAACATTAGGTCAGTACAAAAAACACTTTGAACTCAAGGGTGCCAGGATAATAGTGGAAAAACACAAGGACGACGAGGAGCCTATCTCCGAGGCTACGGTCATCGTCCAGGTAGACGGAATAACCGAACATACGGCGGCGATCGGAAACGGACCGGTGAACGCGCTTGATAATGCCCTACGGAAAGCGCTTGAGAAGTTCTACCCGGCGCTAAAAGAGGTGAAGCTCAAGGATTACAGAGTGAGAGTGGTCTCGACGCTCCAGGGTACTGATGCGGTGGTTAGGGTGCTCATCGAATCGGGAGACGGCGAGAGCGACTGGAGCACAGTGGGCGTCTCCGAAAACATCGTCGAAGCAAGCTGGAAGGCCATGGTTGACAGCATTGATTACAAACTACTCAAGGATGAGGCGAAGAGGGCGGCGAAGGCAAGGGGATAAGCTGTTGATTATTTCAAATTTATGCTAGCATCGAACAATTTGACTGGCATAATCAGAAATTCATGGCTTAGATAGCAAACCCATTTCAAAATATGTACCAAATATTAAATTCTCAACACGCGAAATTTGATCACTCAGAACTGGTGTAAGCCTCACTGTGGCAATTTCTCCTTCTTGCAGAACCCGTGGTTCAATACCCACTTCAGAATCCCACGGACGAAGATTTTCTCCGCCACCACAAATGGCAATTAGAATCCGGTTACTACCATAAGCACGAGTAATGTTAAATACGCCCGCATCAACAGCTCTCCAGTGAGCAAGCTGGTCTCGTACAGATCTTTCCTTATTATCAGGAGGCAAAATGTCCGATAGTTTCCGCAAGGATTCTTCGAGTACTAAGCTAACCTTTTCACTGATATCTCTGGGCTCTGCTCCGGAAATGATATGTGCGAGCTTAGGGATTCTATGCACATCATGTTTGAAGAATGCACCGACCGAAACTGCAAAATATTCCAAAGTGCGCCGAAGAGCAAATACAAATGCCTGATACTCAAAGTTCATTCGGCGAGTATTACCTCCTGCAACTGCCGTTCCCTCACCGATTTGTATAATGGGCAAGTAAGCTTTTGCTAAGTTAAGCAATTGCTGTTCCATTGATTCGACAATAGCAAGATGGTAGTAAGATGCGGCAAGTCCCTCTTGAACATATCCCAGAACAGCTTCTGAAAAGATAGTTAGCCAGTCTCGACGTGAACCACCCTCAACAGTCAATCTCGCTAGATTGGGCAGGCGTGGAATAGCGGTGATCGAGACATGAACAGCAGTGAACTTCTATTTCGATAGATTGGGCAACTCAAAGCCTGCTATTTTCTCAAGAGCACTGAAAAGAGTTTGTACTCTAACCGCCATAGAATGAAGATCTAAATTTGGTTCGTTTTTAGCGTTCATATTTCTTTTGCTTAATATTAATCCGGCACGAGAGAACTACAACCTGAAAACTAATTCCTTATTTAAAAGTTTGAGAAGTTTCTTATCCAAGGTCCAAACGCTTGATTTTGCGCGTTTTGCTAAAACCAAAATTACAGTATCAATTAACCCAACACCCTTGGAAATCAAATTGTTTCTTCCCGAATACTCCCCAGCGTCGATCCAAACGTTTCTTTCGTTAACCTTAGGTACATTATGCCAATACGATCTTATTATGCTAATCTCTCTCTCAGTAGAACAACCTTGCAGTAGTTCACCAAATACACATTCAATTCCGACTATTTCTCTAGAGCTCAGCTTTTCTTCAAAAACGGAAAAAATTGGTTCTCTTTTCATTAGGAATTCAATCCAGACTGAAGTATCTGCTATTATCATTTAACCTAATTCTCTGTTAACAGACCTGACCTTATCAGCAGAAAAATCTTTCTTGAATTTGAGAGGTTCTTTTTTGATCCGTTGATTTAACTCCTTGATCTTCTGTAATGCAATCCAGTCTCTCAAGGCAATAATCAAAGACTCAGTAATATTTTTGCCTTTGGAATAACGTTTTATCTGATCAACCAAATCATCCGGTAAAATAGCAGTTACTTTCATACGACTTAATATACGATATATGGTCGTATTGTCAACTGAACCCTAATACAAGAATAAAAACAGAACAGTCCCGCTCACCATTTGCATAAAAGACTTTTCCCTATAAATAAAACCCCTTTTACTCGATCTGCGGTGCGCCGCCCATAAGGTAAAACAATCCTCCGAGGATTATCGCCTGGACGATCCAGCCGATTAGGCAAACTCCGACTGCCCTCCAGGTACTGCCGTAATCAAGCGCCTGTTTGACGGCGATTATCATCGCCACCAGCATCCAGATCGACGCAACAAAAAATATTATCCCCCCTATAACCGGGATAAAACCTAATACCCGGAGCAACCCCGGCGAACTGGAAAAGCCGATAGTCCTGAGCAACTCGCCGATATCGGCTTTGGTCTGCGGTTCAGGGAGGAGTCTTGTACCGATGATATAGGTGAGGAATGCCCATACCAGCCAGGCAACCAGAGCGGCTATTGCTCCTATAAAAACTCCGGAACCCCCCACCTCGCTAATACTGCCTATCCCCGCCGCTATACTGGCCAGAACAACAACTCCTAAAGCTTGCCCCATAGCGCCGGTGTCTGCCTCTACCTCTTCATACAGTGTTGAATCCAACTTTACCGCACGAACTATCCGATCTGTAAAACTAGCCATTGTAACCTCCTTAGGGTTTATTTACCGAAAAACGATATTGCCTTATTCTACCGGCATACTGTCGATAGCTAAGTCAAAAAGTAAGAGAGCGTTGAGCAGTATCGAAAAATCGTACCAATCAGAATAACCTGAGACTAATAGTGATAGCGGCGGTCAATTAGCTTGGAGCTTATTTTACTATTTTGCTCACTCCGAGTCTAGTAGGAATAAACCCATGATCTTTTATTTCTTGGATTTCCACCCGCGTCTTTTCCGACCCAGGCACAAAAACCGCTCGATAAATCAGAGTAATCCGTTATTACTCTTCTTTGACGGAACCGATTCAAAAACTACCTCGCCACAATTATTTTAACGTTGCCTACTTTCTTGGTTACATTGATTCCGACGTCATGTTCATATCTCTGTAGTGTAAGGTCTAACGAGCCACTTCCCACCCTCAGACTTTTGATATCGATTTTCTGAAGGAACTCCGGAAGCACCGGATAAGAAAAGCACACCCGCGACTTAGAGCCATCTATCGATAGTCCGAGACAGGACTGCAGAAGCAAAAATACCGAGGCGGCGGCCCAGGATTGCGGAGAACAAGCAACCGGATAAAGGGTTGGCCCCTCACCAGTCCGCCTGGCAAATCCACAGAATAACTCAGGCATTCGGTGAAGGTCAATGAAGAGGGAGGCATCAAAAAGACCGGTCAATATCTTGAGGACCAAGTCCTTGAAACCATAACTAGCTAGCCCCTCAGCGATGAGCGCATTATCATGAGGCCAAACGGAGCCGTTATGGTATGACATAGGATTATAGCGAACCTCCGAAGCCGCCAGTGTACGTATACCCCAACCGGAAAACAGGTCATAAGATAAAAGGGTTTCGGCAACCCGTTTCGCCCTTATCGGGCTGGCAATCTTGGCAAATAAACAGTGCCCAGCGTTTGATGTCTTAACGTAACAAGGACGCTTTTTGCCATCCAAAGCCAAGGCATATGTCGAAAGTTCTTCGCACCAAAAAGACCACTCGAATTTTTCCTGGAGATTTTGTGCTTGATGTTTAAGTTCCTCGGCCATTTGCTTTTGTCCCAACATGGAGGCTAGCTTTGCTACGGCAAGCTTTGCCGCATACACATATGCCTGCACTTCACAGAGCGCTACAGGACCCTCTGCCAACGTACCGTCGGAATGAGACACCGAATCCGCAGAATCTTTCCAGCCTTGGTTGACCAGGCCCTTTGGAGAGTGTCTGAAATATTCTACAAATCCATCACCGTCCAGGTCTCCGTAAGTATCGATCCACTTTAAGGCAAGCTCTATATTCGGCCATATCGATTGAATGAAATCCCGGTCACCGGTTCGGTCATAATATGCCCCGGCCAGCATACAAAATAAGGGGGTGGCATCCACACTGCCATAGTAGCGTCCGAATGGGACTTCTCCCAATGCAGCCATCTCTCCCTTTCTAGTCTCATGCAGTATCTTCCCAGGTTCCGCATCACCTTCCGGAATAGATTCCCTCGCCTGCGTCGACGATAGATACGCTAACACGCCCCTGGCAATTCCAGGATTAACCCATAAGCATTCCAGAGCGGTTATGATTCCATCTCGGCCAAAAGGGGTACTGAACCAAGGCACTCCGGCATAAGGATAAGGACCTTCCGGCAAATCGGTAATCATCATGTGAAGATCAGCTAAAGAGCGGCCAAGCCAATCGTTAAACTGCTCGTTAGATGTGTAGATCTTACATTCGCCAGTTCTTGCCGTCTTCAAAGCATAGCCGGCAGAGGAAAAGGCTTCGTCGTAAGATAGAGGGTGTGAAATCGAACCGTTTGATTCACAAGAAATGACCAGGAAAAGGGTTGTTTGCTCCTTTTGCTGAAGGGATACATCAAAAATAACCCCAGAGCCGGACATCTCCTTCGGGCTTGGAGAAAACTCTAGCCTCGTCCGCCGTGTTATATCATCAAGACCACGGTAACTCAGGAGAACTGTTCTCTCCTCTAAGATATCGTCTAGGTGCTGTCCCCTTTTCTCTCTCTTTAGCCCGCGTACCTCGAAGATGTCGGCAAAATCAGCCTGAAAATAAAAGGAAAGAGTGACGTTAATCGGGTTAAGACCGTAGTTCCATATTCGCAGACGCTCGTAGCAGACACCCTGCCAGATGAATTTGGCACGGAATATGTGGAGCGTGCCACGCGGTATTAAAACTTGGCTACCGAGATATAGGTCCGGATTTGTAAGGTCAACCGCTAAAAGTGCGTTATCTTCTTTCACCGTCGAGCTTAGGAGTAACGGACGATCCTTACCTAGCCTGAACTCCAGCCTGGATAAAAACCTTGTCCCTTCATGATAGATGCCCTGCTCGCCTACTCCAACCGGCTGTATGTCCCCGTAGCGGTCAAAAACAGCAAAGGTATCACCGTGTTTAAGCACCCGGGTCCGGTCATCGGCTAGGGACGAAGTTGCCAGTATATAAAACTGGTCCTTTACCCGAATTATCTCTTCCATAGCAGATTTTTGCTTATATCGTTTGCTTTTTCCTTTCAACTACCTGCTGATAGAGAGCTATGTAATCTCTGGCCATACGGGAGGCGGAGAAGCGTTCCTCAAAAACCTGTCGGCAGCGCTTACGGCTCAGGGTAGGAATTCGGTGCACAGCCTCAATGGCATCCTCAAGCCCCTGGACGATAAAACCGGTAGCTCCTTCTTCCATCACCTCCGGAACAGAGCCACGACGGTAAGCAATAACCGGAGTGCCGCAGGCCATTGCCTCTATCATTACCAGACCAAAGGGTTCGGGCCAGTTTATGGGAAAAAGCAGAGCATAGGCGTTCCCCAGAAACTCGTCCTTCTCCCCCTCTCCTATCTCCCCTACATATTCGACCAGCGGATTTCGAAGAAGAGGCTCCACAACATCCTCAAAGTAGTCTTTATCTACTTTGTCCACCTTGGCCGCGATTTTAATGGGCATGCCGATACGCTTGGCGATCTCGATTGCTCGATCCACCCGTTTTTCTGGAGCGATGCGGCCTAAAAACGCCAGATAGTCTCCCGGCTTTTCTCGGAAGTTATATAGATCCTCGGGCAATCCATGATAAACAGTCCCTAGCCAATTTAGCCAGGGAAGCGGCTCGCGCTGGGCATTAGAGATGGAAACCACGGGCATATCGCAAAATTCCTGATAGAGCGGAACCAGGTCCGGAATATCCAGACGCCCGTGTAGGGTAGTTAGATGTGGGATCTTGTATCTCCGCGAGAGCAAGAAATGTAAGTAATCAATATGGAAATGAATGATGTCAAATCGGTCTGGATCCCTGAACACCATCTCCAGCATCAAAACATGGTGGGCTAGCTGGTCTACGCAATGCTTGTCCAATCGTAGCGACCTTCGGCAAGGGGCGACAAGATGTGCCTTAGTCACCGAGTCTCCGCTGGCAAAAAGGGTCACCTCGTGTCCTTGTTTTAGCAGCTCCTCGGTAAGGTATGAAACAACGCGTTCCGTACCCCCATAATACTTGGGCGGGACACTCTCATAGAGCGGTGCAACCTGAGCAATCTTCATGACCGTCTACCTCCTCAGAAATTTATTCTAAAGGGATAAATGTAGTCCTAATAAACCTTCATTGCTCCGTTGCCAATATGTGACACAACCGGTTAAACAAAAGATTACGGAAGAATTACGACTAGTAGTAATCATAACAGTTAGAGGAAGAAAAAGGAATATTTCGATAAACCGCTTTACTTATTCATTCCAAAAACCGGCTTCTTATTTCAGGCGTTGGAATCAAGCATTCCTCTCTCTTCCCAAACCACTTATAACGATTCTTGACCACTATGTCGTAGATAAAATCCCTGACCGGTCTCGGAAATAACACAAACAGGTAAAGGAGGGGCCAGAGTCCTTCGATCCTCCTAGCTATCCTGAGAATCGCAGTTGATTTCTGATAACATTTATTTCCTTCAACCAGGATAAAAGAGTTAAAATCATCAGTAGGTAGACCAAAATGTCGCAATAAGCCCTGCCCCGCTTCTGATTGCAGGGGAGCGTATTTAAATATCCCTTCCGGGTCTCTTCTGATGGTGAATAGCACTATACCGCTACAAAAATTGCAGACACCGTCAAATAGGATTATGGGCTGTTCTTTGGGAATTTTATTCATTTGCTTGAATCAGCAATTCAAATTATTTTCACATTTCCAAACTTCATTGTCATGCCCGTCCCACAGTTTAACCGAGGGATCAATCGGTATCCTCTGCACATGTCATCCCCGAACGTTCCCCGCTAAAGCTTGTATCCGAAAGTATTAATCGGATAACACGCGGAGACAAGCTTAATCGGGAATCCTTCCTCCTTGTCATTCCCGAGATCTTTTAATCGGGAATCTATAAATGAACCACCCTGCAGCAAGGAGGCTGTCAGGGTATCCGAAAATTTCCCCTCCCTTGATGGGAGGGGATAAAGGGGAGGGTGAATCACCCCCACTCCTTCGGCTTCGCTCAGGACAGGCTTAATCCTCCCCCATCAAGGGGGAGGATGGATGGAGTGTAACCCTGTGCAAGCCACAGGGAATTCTCAAGTTAAAGAATGGATTCCCGTTTCCACGGGGATGACAAATTGGTGATTCCTACTCCCCGCTTGCCCGAGGACAAGTTTCGTGGGAATGAGGAGAAGGGGAGAACTCCCAAACCCGAATAAGATTCCTCACCTGCTCCCTCATATTCATTCGGGAAAGGGTTCGGAATGACGGTCCAATCCTGCTAATTGCAAGGATAATTGCACAACCATAATCATCAATTTGTTCCCTCAATCAATACCCTCTCATCTCCCTCTACTCGATAAGTAATACCATCCGACCGCCCCGTACAATCCACCACGACTAGCTGATGGACTCCTATTTCTAGCGGTATGAACAACCGAACATCTGGCTTCGTGCTTGCCACGAGCTTTCCGTCCTGATACCAGTAGAGACGCTCAACTTCCGGGCTTGTCCTGGCGATAAGCTGAACCTTCTGATAATCAGTAGGCGTGCTCATAAGCATCCGGTAGGGGGTTGCTTCATCGGGCGACACGATCTTCGGTGGAAGCTGTGGAGGCACGTCCTTGCAAAAAGGACTAAGAGGAGGAACGGATGGAACATCTCTTCCCTCTGCCCTCCACCAGGCAACAAGCTCCGGAGGATAGGTGTTAATGATTTCGGCCCGGTGTGGACGGATGGCAATACAGTCGCCGAGCAGCATCTCGCCGGTTTCAGAATCTATAAATACCTGCTTTGAGTAATTATCCACCGGTATACGCGAACGGCCGGGGATATAAGTCACCAAGACCCTTTCCTTACAAAAAGGGGTGGGAAGCATATGACTCTCCTTGCATACCTCGATTGTTCCCAGCCTGAGCCCCACCGGCTTCTCCGGTTTTGCACCGTTTCCCTCTATGGCCCGGAAAAGGTCAAAAAGAAGAGGAGCGGCATGCTCCCCTCCTGAGATTCCCTTTTGTCCCCTTCCGCTAGGATTTCCCACCCACACACCTATCGTGTACTTACCCGAATATCCGACCGCCCAGGCGTCTCTATGTCCGTATGAGGTACCTGTCTTCCAAGCCACCTGCGGTACATCCCTGGTCAGCTCCCAGGTAGGAGAAGGCATGTCCGGACGGCCAAGCTCGGTAAGTGTCTGTGTAATAAGGTATGACGCCTCTTTAGAAAAAAGCTCTTTTTCTTCATAACCGCTGCTCTCATCGGTCGTGATTCTCACCGGGTAATGAATACCTCCCTGGGCAAGCGTTGCGTAGAGGTTGGTGAGGTCAAGGAGTGTTACTTCCCCAGACCCTAATATCAAAGGAAGACCATATTGCGACACGGGTCTATCCAGTGTGGTGAGCCCACCCTCCAGAAGAAGCTTATGAAAATCATCGAGGCCGACTTCAGAAAGCAGTCTCGCCGCCGGTACGTTTAACGACCTTATCAGCGCCTCACGCATGGTGACCTGTCCCCGGTATACGCCGTCATAGTTTTTTGGTACGTAGCCGGAGAAATCTGTGGGTATGTCTAGCATGAACGTTGCCGGAATTACCAACCCCCGGTCAAGCGCCATAGCGTATAGAAAGGGCTTGAGGGCCGAGCCCGGCGAGCGCCTGGCCAATGCATTATTCACCTGCCCGGCGTAATGCTTTTCAAAGAAATCACTCGAACCTACCATTGCCCTCAACTTACGCTCCTTGTTTTCGATAACTACTATCGCTAGGTTATCAATCCCCTGCCCTCTCAATCCCTCGATTCTTCTCCTCGCGGATTCCTCAGAAATTTTCTGTATGGATAAATCGAGTGTGGTTTCTATTCGGTCCTTATGGCGATACTTATCCCAGGCAAACTGAGTAAAGTGAGGAGCATTAAAAGGAGCATTCCTACGTCTCATGGGCACAGATTCTTTCATTGCCTCCTTAACCCTACTCGCCGTGAATACCCCTCGTTTTTGTAGTTGCATCAACACTCGGTTTCTCGCTCCAAGCGCTTTCGAGGGATTGACCACGGGGTCGTATGCGGTGGGTGAGCGAGGGAGAACAGTGAGAAGGGCAACGTCTGCCGGAGAGAGCGCCCTGGGGTCCTTGCCCAGGTAAAAATATGACGCTGCCCCTATGCCTTCTATGTTCCCTCCATAGGGTGTAATGTTCAGGTATATTTCGATCAACTGGCTATCGTTAAGGTGCCACTTGAGCTGAAGCGCACGAAAACCCTCTTCCAACTTAGATAGAAGTGTTCTTGGCTTTGGGTTAGAAATACGCGCTATCTGCATGGGGATAGTGGAGGCGCCAGACACTACCTTCCCGGCTTTTATGTTTGTGTATAGCGCCCTTATCACCGCAAACGGGTTGATACCTGGATGATAATGAAACCACCTGTCCTCGGAAGCTATAACCGCTTTGATCAGGTCTGGGGATATATCCTCTAGCCTTATCGGAAGACGCCAGTGTTCATCTCTGGGCAGGAAAAACCTGACCGGGTTCCCGTCCTTATCGGTTACGACAACAGTCGGAGCCCTTCTCAACGAATCTCCAGGAAAAGGGAAGAGGAAATCAAGGGTGATGAATAGGGGTAAAGGTGCAAGAATCGCAATGAAAAACAGTCTGAGTGAAATGCGGGGAGAAGAAAATGTACATCTTGTCAACTTCTTATCTCCACAGCGATTACTCCTTCCCCACCTGTGGGGGAAGGTCGGGATGGTGTTTCTCCCCCTCAAGTGGGGAGAACGTATCATTTATCGTAGTAATGCCGGTTTGTTTCAATCCGCTGCCAATTCAAAAACTTCTTCAATTCTTTATCTCCACCCTAAATGGCTTTTCTAAGCCTCCGGTAAAACGAATATTGGGCGCATACATGGCCTCCGCTTGAACCGGCGGGACAGAAAATACACCCGGGTTGACCACACGAAGAAGCGTGTAGTAGCTGTACCACTTATTATCGTTCAAATCCGTAAATATGAGCACCCGGTCATCGCGGATGTCCTGATAATCCGGTTCTAGCTTCTCACCTGTGGCCCAGGGCAGAATCTCGGTGGTCTTTAGCCTTGGGTTTTCTACCTCAAATCCCGAAGGTAATAGATTCTGGATCACCACGTTTTGCAATCTTCCGGACATGCTCCTTACATCCGTGCGTACTACTAGGAGGTCTCCCTGCTTGATATTGTTCGGGTCGATGGGGACTCCGTCCTGCGTGTGGTATTCCTTCTTTAGCTCAAGCCCGTTTTGTACCGGCTTAAACCCCTTGTCCGTTGGAACCGCGCTGGTAATGATGGAGTAGAAAGCGCTCCCCTCCTTGTATCCGTTATCCATGACTATCTTGACCGGCTCCGTACCCTCGATCTCCGGGATGGCGAGGACCTTGTCGCTTTTAAACTCAGCGATTGATTTGTCACCAAGATAGACAGTGCCGGTGTAGGGGGGAGCCTGGGTTTGCCTTTTTATAAACTGCCCGATTGCCAAGAGCGCAAACGAGGTTTCCTGGGTTGTCCACCAGGTATCAACCGTAGCATCACGAGCTAGTCTTTCCACTAGCTCGGGCGCACGCGGGTCGTTTGGTGCAGCATCCATGAGCGCCAACAGAAAAAGGGCGCGGTTACGAACGGTGGAGTTAAAGTTTCCTCCGGTTTCTCTATTAATGCGCTCTACGTCTTCTAAACCTTTAGTCATCTCCTTGATCGCCTCGGTGTTTCCCATAGACGCATACGTAGCGCCGAGTAACGCCCGGGATTCCACACCGAGCTGGTCTTTACCGTTCTTACGAATGTAATCCATAGTACCAGTATCGGCCTTACCTGCTCTCCCCAGCACATAAAGCGCATATACCGCCCGCTCAAGCTCGCCGGTGCCGTAGGATTGCTTAGCCTTCGCCTCGCTTTTTGTGAAATCTATGGCCCCGGAGTAAAGGGAGTTCTCGACGTAATATCCGGCGCGTCTGGCTTCTACCAGGAAATGGGCCGCATAAATGCTTGCCCATGGTTCCACAGAGGTTCCTCCCGGCCATAGAGAAAACCCTCCTCCGGTTATCTGCATGGTTACCATACGCCTTATCCCCTCTTGCACCAAAGCCTCCGGGTTTGATTTCTCGAATAATTCCGGCTCAAGCTCTCTCGATATATCCGCTAGATATAGCAACGGAAACACCGTGGAAGTTACCTGCTCAAGACATCCGTAAGGATAGTTGAGAAGATAATCCAGCTTCCCGGAAAACTGTATAAGCGGGAGACGGCTTAACCGAAGTTCTCTCTTGATGGTCTCTGGCCGGAACGAGCCTTCGTCCTCGATTCCTAGTTCAGTTGTTTGACCGGCAATTCTTCCCGCTTTCTCCATTCTCTCTACCGGCAAATCCGGGCGTATAGAGAGGTCAGTTGTCGAACTTGTAGTCTCGCCGTTCCCGGATGCACTGATATTGAGACTGACATTCCCAGTCTCATCAAAGGTTGTTATCGTAAAGTAAACCGTCCTCTCGCTTCCGTTTGGTATGGCTATCTCTTTTATCGACTGCTTCTTTTGTTCATTGTCTCGTTCTCCCTCGATTCCGAGAGCCCCAAGCAGGTCTAATTGCACTTTAAACGTCCCGTCCTTTCCAGTGTCGTTTCTCACCGATACGGGTATTACCACGGTCTCGTTCAAGGACAAAAACCGGGGTATCGTCGGAAACATCACCAGAGGCGATTTAACTCCGGTAAAACTCTCGCCCGAGCCAAATCTTTTGTCCTTTGAGGCCACCGCCATGATGCGTATCGCTCCCTGAAACTCCGGTATATCGAATTTAACCTTCAACCTTCCATTGGCATCGGTCTTCAATACCCCAGACCAGAAGGCCACGGGCTTCACCCGCCTTATTCCTTCTGTACGCACGAATTGTCCAGCCTTTAGCGCATCGGCTCCTCCGCCTGGCGGCGAGGCCCCCTCTATCTTGGGCACATCGGGTAAGAGAAGTGAAAATGTATCGTACTCCATCACGCCGAGGGCTAATTTTTGATAAAAGAAGGAAAAAGGGTCGGGTGTCTTCTGGGCTATCAACTGTAATATTCCCTCATCCACCGCCGCCACGGTGACGGAGGCTTCGGGAATAGTGCTCACCTCTATCTCCAGCGGGGTGAGCGGCCTTATTTCTTCAGGCGCCTTGATATCCACGCCTATCCGGTTAGCACTTCGGTCTACGTTTATAGGAATCGCGCCAAACGCCCTGCCCGGAGAGCCAGGCTCGAGGTCCTTTGCGCTTCTTATCACCGTAGCAGTGATATAGGCGTTAGGGCGATATAACTCCGTTACTGGAATGGAGAGCTTGGCACTGTTCCCAGAGAGGGTATGAATTTCGGTGTGATAAATCTCGTCACGCTCCACGGTAACTAGTAGTTTTCCGCTGAAAGGAGCGCGAACCTGTAGCACCGCCCGCTCGCCGGGCATGTACTCATCCTCTTCCAGGTCTAGTTCAACCCGTGCCGGATTTTCAATAGCCCATGCTGAAAACCCCCAACCGCTGGCATAGAATTGAACCTCGGTAGAGGCGCCCCCTTTAGGATCGGTGAGCACGACACGGTAGCTTCCAAACTCGGAGGGGGTGAAACCGAAGCTTCCCTTGGAACTTCCCCCCTCCAGGATTTTTGATTCCAAAAGAGCAGAGTCACGGATAGATTCGTATTTATAATTTCCGGCAGGGGTACGCCTCAAAACGGTGTTCCACCTGTCGATGAAGAATTCGGCGCGAAGTGTATCCGTTTTTACCTCCTTTAATTCACTATCCGCCTCACCAGGAGAAAGCGCAACATATTCTAACACCACCTCTTTTCCCGGGTCCGCATACTGACTGCGGTCCTTACGCTTAATTCCGAGGTAAAAGGGATAAGGGTGGACATTAATTATATTTCTGGCGGCAACTCCTCGACCGCCCGTTTCCTGGACACGCGCAGTGATCCAGGCTTCGAGTGATGAAGGTGGCCTCAAATCCTCGGGAACCTTAGCCGCAAATTCCTTTATCCCCTCCTCGTTTAATTTCCCTCTTTCCGAGAATATCTGTCTAGGGTCGAATTTCCTCTCCGGATTGATGAAGACATACGCCTCGTATCCCTTGGGTGCAAAATCCTTGGGAATGAGCGTTACCTGAGTGTCGACGGATAAACCCGCTGCCGGAGGACCGAATAAGTATGTACCCCTCACCTTATAACGCATCTCTTCACCGGGAAGGACACTTTTCTTTTCCTCCTCGACCGCAACCTTTATCCGGTCAGGCACGAATTCCTCTACCTGAAAACGGTATTGTCCGATTGTTTCATCCCCGGCAACTATCTCTACCGTGTGATATCCGGTAGGAGCATAAGCCGGAACGGATAGGGAAAAAGGCAATAGCCCGCCTGCGGTCACATTCTCTTTCATGGTCTTGCTTATCCTTCCCTTGGGGTCCTTATGGCCAATGATGAGCGGCATCGGTTCGGGAACATTTAGGTTAGAATCCCTGACGATTGCTACAGCTTCCAGGGTTTCACCGGGACGGTATATGTCCCTCTCCCCATAAACATATGCTGTGTATCCCTTAGCCGTGAATGTTGCGCCTCCGACATCAAGCCCGGATGTGTCTATGGCCATTTGCTCGGTGAGGAGAAAACTAAAATCCCTTCCCTTCTCTACTGTTATCATGTACGGAGTATTTTTCTCAAACGGCTTTTGAAGACCTTCTAAACGTAGGAGACCGTTAGCATCCGTAATCCCCTTAGCAATAAGCTGGTTCTGGTTGCTTATGACCTTAACCTCAGCACCGGAGATTGGCTGAAGATTAGCAAAAGAGGAAACCCAAACCAGGAATTCGCCGCTTCCTTTCTTCGCCACTATTCCCAGGTCGGTTATGAGAACCCACTTCTGTACGCCTTCATAAAGTCCTTCAGGGGTGATGCCTATTCGGTAAAGACCCGGCTCTCCTTCCGGTATGTATTTATTCAGATTGAGGGTGGTAACCACTTCCTCATTTTGCTTTTTTTGCATTTTTATTTCCTTATTCACAATGGAGTTACCCAAAGAGTAGTTAAGGTCACCCTTATAGTAATTGTCTCTCCATACCGAGTACCCATATGAATCGAACAGGAAAAAAAGGTTGTTGAGATAAACCCGGTCAATGTCAAGCTCCAGGCTATCTATATTGATTGTTTTAAGCTTTACCGCATGCGTGCCTTTAGCGTCGAGAAACATCCCCTTGCTTTCAAACTCCACCGAAGGCTCTAAGTCGGGAATGGTAACTTCAGTCTTGTATTCCTCCCGCAAAACCGCATCATCGATCGCCGGAAGCCCCTTACCCATAGCCAATTCGTATGTCTCTCCCGGTTTAAATTCACCTCTCAGGTTTAGTCGGTTTCGGTCTCTCTCTAGGGTGTACTTAACCTCGGGCTTTACTGTTATATAGCTTGCGGCAATCTCCGGGTTTACCGAGGATGAAAAGGTGATTTTAAGGGATGATTTTTTATACGCCGCTTCCGGGGAAACCTCGCGGACTACGAGCTTATCTTTTGACCCCAGTAGAATAGTCTCAGTATAATCCTGTCCTAGCGGGACGTTACCCTGAGCAGGAACGAGGTCTCCCAGGATTATGAGCTTAAGCTTCCTCTCATCCTTCTCCTTCTCTATGGGGTCACTTTTGAAATTGATTACGTCGCTCCAGTATGTAGTTTCGAGCTTTATGGGTATTCGCTTTTCCTGACCATCCACTCCTCCTTTAAGGTCGATAAGCTTTATTTTCCGGGCCAAGACCTCCGGGTCCACCGAGTAGTTAAATCTAACCTCTCCGACAAGGGCAAGGGTGTTTTTCTTCTCCAGGAATGGTTCTTCGTTTATGGTTACCTGCTCCACTTTGAATTCATCAGTGCGAAAGCTTATTTCCTTCTTTCCCTTAAACACCTGCCCTTGAGAGATTATTTGCTCGGGAATTATGGTGATAGTGTAATCAGTAGCCGGGGCGAAATTCCCCGATGGCTCGAACCTGAGCACATTTGAGCCCTGCCATTTCCAGACTCCGCCTATGGTCGGGGTTATCTTGGCAGGGTCACGTCCTAGTATCTCGCCTTCTTTGTCCTTTCCAATCGGCTTGTCAAACACAATGTCGACGAAGCTCTGGTTCTCCCGGTCAAACTTAACATCGAATATTGCCACCCCCTCTCCCTTACCATCAACACCGGTCTCCTTTACTCCTCCACCCAATCTATCCTTTCCCAGTATAAAACCCATCACGACCACGACTATGACCAGTATTGCTATTGCAATGTTCTTCCAATCCTGAAATATCCGCTTAGGTTTGTCCGAGTTTGGTTCAGACATGCTTGCGCCTCCTGATGATTTAAATCGATTTAAAATACAGCTTGATAAATTTCTAAATTATATCTTTCTTTTTCTCTAAGCGAAAAGCAAATAGTCTGGAAAGTTTATTTGAGAGCCAAGACTATAGTCTGCTTTGGATGGTTCGCTTCTCCATGTGATAAACTAAAGACACATTTGATGGAATGAGTGGGCTAAGATATTCCGATGTCTTTGAGTTAGCCATTCCGACTGTGTCTGCCTCTGTCTCACTACGGACGGAATATCCGCTACAATTGTAAGGAGCGCATATATGCGTTCCCTACAAATTTACACTACTACTTCGGGATTACATCTCCACATATCATCAGCTTTTTAATAATTGAATACTTCTATTCTCAAATCAAGATTTTTCAATTGATTAGCATTCCTGCGGACGTTTTTGTCTAATCCGATGTTAAACCCAAAGTAATAATCTTCTATTTTCGATAATCCTTTTTTCATTCAAAAAATAAATCTTGATGAGTTGTTTCCATTATGATTCAATAAATTCAAAGGTGCTATAATGAAAAAAGGTTACAATCTACTTGATCTAGCGACATGGTCGATAATAATCGCCGGTATTATCATCATGACCCTAGGTTAATAACAACCAATAATCAATATTCTTTTCCAATTGCGGCAAGATTGGCTTATCGGAAAAATTTGCATTCCGTCATAACTAATTGAGCTCCATTTTAAATCTATCAAAACCGTTTCTGTCTTAACCCAAAAACATACCTTCTCTCCTGGATATCGCTAACATAGTGAAAGGGTCTCTCTTTAGTAGAGAGAAAGCCTGGGGCTCTCATCAAAATTACATTGCCTGGGGAGGCATCGATTTCGACTGAATCTCTTCCAGACCTATCGGAACAGATGAAGAATCTACCCCGGCCCTCGATAATAAAAAGGCAAACCAGATTTATGTAGCTCAATCCATCCCGGTGTGGGGTAATTCCAATCGAGCCCCTTTCATACTTCTGAAGTACAATAGAGTTAAAAGCCAGTCTTGTCTCGAATGGATAAGGTTTAATGAGTGTCAAGTATTCATCTAAAAAGTACTGAAGGGAATGCTTGAGCAAATTACATTTGCTGTCGTCGGGAAAATCTTCAAACGAGCTCATCTGCTGTCTTACGATTTTATCTCCAGTGCCAACGACCTCGTCCTCCGGTTTATAGGCGTAACACTCAGCCTCTTCCAGGAGCGACTCTCTGAAACCCTCGTTTAGAATTTTTACTGAAGTCGCACCAACGGTAGAGAGCTTCTCCAGAATTCTATGTATGTCAAAATAGTCCGGAAGAAAAAGCCCTTCCATAAGTTTAAATATAGCGTGAAACTTTAATAATTAAGCGGACCTTGTTACCAGCTTTACATCGTCTATCCAGACGGTTCCCTTCCCTTCGATTACCAGATTAAGCTTAATCGGGTATCCAGTCCTTATGTCATCCCCGAATGCATTAATCGGGGATCCATCTTCTAAAAAACTGGATTCCCGTTTGCACGGGAATGACAGATCAGTGGATTCACACTCCCCGCGTGCGCAAGGACACGCTTCGTGGGAATGACAAATCAGAGGGCCTAAGTTTAAGCTTGTACCCAAAAGTATTAATCGTGTAACATGTGGGAATGACCAGAGGCCCTGGTCAGAAGCTCTTGCTACGATGTGTGTAATATTAAATCCAGGTTATCACAAATCATTTTCAAAAGGGATCGTTACCTCCCATCGGTCGTTTTGGATTTAATTTTAGTGGATTCGCCATATCATTAGAAACCATGCCATCCGTTTTTCCCATTCTTGTAGATAGTCCTGTTCTTTCTCCGTGCTCTCCGATTATTATCACTCCCATGGCTTTCTATGAGAACATCCTGGACAACGCTATATTTTCTTTTATTGAGTTCATCCTTAAAAGAGCGATTTAATAGAGCCGCAAGAACTTTTTCTGCCTCGTTTTCTTCCAGGAGCTCTTTGGCCGTCTTGATATAATCCTGGTGGCCGCCAGACTCAATAATATCCTCGATCTCCCTTTTTATTCTGGTTAATTTTGCTTTTATTACATCCTCCATTTCCGGCAGCTTCTCTCTTCGGATATTGGTCTTGGCGATCCTCTTTATGAAATGGAGCCTTCTCTGGTCCTCCGGGGTAACGAAGGTTATAGCCGTTCCCTCCTTCCCCGCTCTCCCCGTCCTTCCTATCCGGTGCACGTAAGATTCAGGGTCATGGGGCAAAGCATAATTAATGACATGGGTGAGGTCGTTAATATCTATCCCCCTGGCCGCAACATCCGTAGCCACAAGGACGTTAATCCTCTTATTCCTGAACCTATTCAATATCCTCTCTCTTTGATTTTGGGATATATCACCGTGCAAAGCTTTGGCGTTGTACCCCATTTCCATCAGCTTATTGGCAACATTTTCCACGTCCAGCTTTGTCCTGCAGAATACGAGTCCGTAAAATTCCTTTTCCACATCGATTATCCTGCATAACGCCTTGAACTTATCCGAAGAGGAAATTTCAAAATAAATCTGGTCTGTCAGGTCCGTGGTAAGCTGTTGTTTAAGTGTTATAAGTTCATAGCGCCTCATATAATTCTTGGCAATATCCAATATTCTCTCCGGCATTGTTGCCGAAAATAGCAGCATCCTCTTCTCCGTAGCGGCACTATTCAAAATCTCCTCTACATCCTCTATGAAACCCATATTCAGCATTTCATCCGCCTCATCCAATATCAGATGGGAAATACTGCCCAGCTTCAAACTTTTTCTTTTTACATGGTCCAGTATCCTGCCCGGGGTTCCAACCACAATATCCACTCCTTCCCTCAGCCATCTGAGCTGAAGCTCCATAGAGTGGCCACCGTATATGGGGACTACCCGCAGCTTTTTATTTCCTTTGAGCGAGTTAATCTCTTCCGAAACCTGAACGGCCAATTCCCTGGTGGGGACAAGAACGAGCGCCTGAACAAACCCGGCTTCTTCTAACCTTTCAATCAGAGGAAGCGCAAACGCCGCTGTCTTTCCTGTTCCGGTTTGAGCCTGTCCCACGACATCGATATCCCCTCTCAAAAGTATGGGGATAGTTCTTTCCTGAATTGCCGTAGGTTCAAGAAAACCTTTATCTTTTATTGCTCTTAATGTATTTTCGGATAAACCGAGCGCCCTGAATTTTTCTAACTTCTCCATGTTATTCTCGATGCCTCTCTAGATTTTTTAAGCTAAATATACCTCTCCTATATTTCTCAACTTGACTAGGAGATTCACGTATCTTCTATTTTGTGGAGTTGTACTTGATATTTTTAGAATATGCGACTTCTCTCTGTCAGATTTTAAAAAGGTGGCTTTTGAAGGAATGCCTTATTATCCGAGGGATTATCGTTACATAAACCTATCTTCGGAAGTTCCTCTTTCCTCCACCGCTTAACTGAGGACGGGCTTCGTTAACTTTCAGGTTCCGGCCCTGCAAAATTGAACCGTCCAATGCTTCCTTAGCCTTTTCCGCCTCTGACTGGCTGGACATCTCCACGAATCCAAAACCCTTTCCTTCGATTATCTTTATTTCGCTAACCGAACCGTAATTGGAAAACAATTCTTTTAACTGCTCCTTTGTTACCGAATAACTAAGATTTCCTACATAAAGTTTACTGCCATGCATGCTTATATCTCCTTTTTGTTTGTTATCGTTCGATCTTAATCAGCTTAAAATCGCCTGAACAGTCCCCAAAGTAATCTCAGCCCCTATTTCTCAGCCCCATAACCACTTTCGAGATTGAACGGTTAAATCATACACGTAAAAAGCACTTAAAGCAAAGAACAAAGTTGATAAACCCTTACCCCCTCCCATAGGTCTCGGTCATTTCTTTCAACTTCCCTTCTACATCCGCCGTTAACTGGCCAGGCTGAAGCCTCCACCCCCAGTTCCCCTTGGAGGTTGCCGGGAGGTTCATTCTGGCCTCCTGGCCAAGACCGAGCAGGTCCTGCATCGGAATTATGCAATAATCGGCTACGGACATCATAGCCAACCTGATGAATTCCCAGTGTATTTCCTCTTCATCTATCTCCCTTCCTATGTACCTAAAAAAGCGCGCTTTATCCTCCGGGGTAGCCTCAGTCCTGAACCATCCTTTAATCGTGTTGTTGTCATGAGTCCCGGTATAAACCACGTTCCTCTTTTCATGGTTGTGGGGAAGATAGGAACCCTTGGGGAAATCGTCACCAAACGCAAAAATAAGGAGTTTCATCCCCGGAAATCCATAACGGTCCATAACTTCCTTCACATCAGGGGTTATGTATCCCAGGTCCTCGGCAATAATAGGGAGGCGGGTAAAATGCCTGGTCAATATATCAAAGAAGTCTACGGCCGGCGCCTCCACCCATTTTCCGTTTATAGCAGTTTTTTCCTTTGCCGGGACCTCCCAATAGGCAACGAACCCTCTGAAGTGGTCGAGCCGGACAGCGTCAAAGAGCGTTAAGCTGTGTTCCATCCGTTTAATCCACCATGAGTATCCTTGATCCTTAAGGACATCCCATCGGTACACCGGATTCCCCCAACGCTGTCCGCTCTTGCTGAAATAATCCGGTGGAACCCCGGCCACAAATGTGGGCTTCTTTTTCTCATCCAATTTAAATATCTCCGGGTTAGCCCACACCTCGGCACTATCAAAACTAACGTATATCGGAATATCCCCTATGATGTGGATTCCCTTGTTATTGCTATAGCTTTTGAGGTAAAACCACTGCTTATAGAAGATATACTGTAGAAATTTCTCCATCCCAATCCTGTGCTTAAATTTGTCATTCAACTCTCTAACCACACCGGGTTTTCTATCCCTAATATCCTCTGACCAATTATTCCAGGAACTTTTAAATTGCCCTTTCAAGACAACGAATAGAGCGTAATCCTCCAGCCAGAAAGAATTCTCCTGGCAAAATCTCTCGAACTCAGATAGCTCGCCTTTTCTGCTGAAATTCTCGTAGGCCAGGGTAAATAGCCTGGATTTGTACTTGGTCACAACCTCATAATCAACCCTCCCATTAGCAGAGGACGGAGCGGTTTCAATATCCGAACTGGATAGTAATCCCCATTCCGATAAAACTTGAGGACTTATAAGGAGCGGGTTTCCGGCAAAGGCGGAAGAACTGCTGTAGGGAGAATTCCCGAAAACGGTGAGTGTCGGGGTTAACGGGAGTATCTGCCAGTAGCTCTGCCTGGCTTCGGAAAGAAAATCCACAAATCTATATGCATCCGGTCCCAGGTCTCCTATGCCAAAAGGAGACGGTAAAGAGGTAATGTGAAGAAGTATCCCGCTTCCGCGTTTATTCATTTTTCCTCCTTAAAATATTGAACCACAAAGACACCAAGGAAGTTGTTAGCGAGTTTATCTGTAATGTGTTCACGAGTTTGTTTTTTAACCATAGACCCACAAACCGTCTAACACGTAAACATTCTTTCTTCGTGCCGTTTTGCCTTGGTGGTTAAATAATCTACTTCCATCCTACTCGCTTAATAACAACGCCACCGGAAAGTGCTTAAGGATTTCACCGACAGCAACCTCACTTTCCACCCTTATTATCTTTTCGGTAAAGCGATCTTTCCACGACTGACCCAAGCCTTCCGGTATTACAATCCTAGTATCTTTCCAAACATTAATGCCAAAAGGATATTCCTTCTCTTTTGCCAGGTAAGTTATAAATCTCGGTGCTACTGTTATCGCAGAGCCATTTTTATCCCTTCGGGCATAGGCAATGACGTGGTGGTTATACCTGCCCTCGACCGGCAACGGCAAATACTCACCGTTCTCAAATAGTTCTATTCTACGGTTTCTTGCTTCAAGCGACTTATAGATTAGAAATAGCTTTATCCTTCCATCCTCTTTTCTTGAGATAAGTTCGCCGATGAGCTCAAGTATATTTCCTTCCCCAAGCTCTTTTATTTCCCGAAGAAACCTCTTTCTCTTCTCGAAATCAACCGGGCGGCGATTATCCGGGTCTACCAAATTCAAATCCCATAGCTCGGTCCCCTGATAGAAATCCGGAACACCGGGGGAGGTTATCTTGATGAGGGTCTGGGATAGAGAATTAAATATCCCGTAATAGGCCACTTTATTTTGAAATGCCAGAAAATCCTTGAGGAATTCATTCCTTTCTGACGGGTTGAGAATCTCATGGACAAATGAAATAAATGCCTCTTCATAATCGGTATCCGGCTTGAGCCATGCCGTGTAAACCTTGGCTTCCCTAATAGCCTTTACCGTATACTGCTTTATTCTTTCTACAAAATCGTGATATTTCCCGTTGCCCTCTATCCAGCCGGTTATGAGGGAAGATTGGGAAGAAGCCGCCTCGTAGAATGGAAATGCCCCTATCAGGGTTTGGTAGAGAAAGTATTCGTCATTCCTGTCCGGCACGCTCTTTCCATTTATCATCCTCTTTTTCTTCTCGTTTAGCTTGCTCCATTTCTTAATTTTTGCTTTCCATTCCTCGGGCATTTCCGAAAGAACGTTTATCCTCGCCCTTACATCCTCACCTCTTTTGGTGTCATGAGTTGACAAAGCGTTCATGGTGTATGGCCAACCCTTAGCCCTCTTCAAATTAAAACGGTGAAACTCATCCGACGAAATCCCGAATTTCTTGGGATCCCCGCCAACCTCGTTCAAAGAGATAAGCCGGTTATATACATAAAGGGTAGTGTCCTCAAAGCCCTTTGCCATTAGAGGACCGGTAAACTGCTGGAACCGAGAGATAAAATCTAAACATTCCTTTTTTTCATCTTCGCTTAAGTACTCTCCCGGCTTGACCAGCAGAAACTGCTCTATAAAATCAAGCTCGTTGTAAAGCACTGGGTTGGCGGCAAGAGCCTTTTTCACCGCTTCTTTTATGTAAGCTCTATCCTTTTCGCTAAAATGGTCCTCACTGATATATGTACGATAAACCGGGAAATGCGCCATTACCTCTACCAGCGCCCTTCTGAGACCATAAAGGGTGATATCGTATCCGTGCCTGTGCTTACTGGAAATCCTTTTCATAAGATGCGCCAGGTTGTCTATATCCCCGGCCATATGCTTACCCATGATTAACCTTTTTTTCTCTGCCACCAAGTCTTCAAAGGGATTGGTTAACCCGGTAAATTCTGTGTACAGGCGAGTGAATGCGTTTTCATTATTACCGTCACAAAAAATTCCATTCACATAATTCAGGAAGTCATAACCGGTTGTTCCCTCCACCGGCCAGAATTCGGGGAGCTCTTCCTCCGGGTGGAGAATCTTTTCCACAACCGTATAAACATCTCCGATATTCTCCTTGAGCCTTTGGAGGTAACCAGTCGGGTCATATAGTCCATCTATATGGTCTATCCGTACCCCGTTGAATTTACCCTCTCTAGCCATTCTAAAAATCAGAGAATGGGTCTGATTGAAAACACCCATATCCTCTATCCTCAACGATATGAGCTGGTTTATGTTAAAGAACCTCCGGTAGTTTATCTCCTCGGTGGCCACCTTCCAGAAACACAACCGAAAGTTCTGCTCCGAGAGCAGGGTATGAAAAAGGTTAAAACTCTCTGGATTCCCCACTTCGCCGTTAAAAATCTTGATATTCTCATCTATGAAGCTCTTTATTTCCTCGTTCCTGTTATAGAGCTCCCAAAGCATTCTCTTCACAAACATTATCTGGTCGTACCGGTCATTAACGTCTTCCCTCGAGGCCGGCAGATTTTTTAGCGAATAAAGAATGCCCAGAAAATTTATGAAATCGGGGCTGTCGTCTCCCACCCTCTTCTTGAGATTACCCAACCGGTAAGAGACAACACTTATGTAGGACTCTATTTTCAGAGGAAACTTTAGGTCGTAGTAGTTGACGGTGAAACCATCCCTATCGTACTTTAAGGTGATTTCACCGTCCTCCAGGGACTCTCCGTAAAGTCTTCCCAGGAACGGAGCGATGACCTTTCCTTTGAGCGTTTCGTAGGGGTGATTCCATTCTATGTCGAAGAAATCAAAGTATTTGGAGCTCTGGCCGTTCTCCAGGACATCCATCAGTACACGATTTTCCCCGTCGTAGGCCATATGATTTGGCACTATATCCTGGAGCCATCCGATACCGTGGTTTTGACAGTTCGTTAATAGTTCTTCCAGGTTCTCTGGAGTGCCTAGCTCCGGGTTAAACTCATTTTGGTCGACCACGTCGTAGCCGTGATCACTTCCCTTCTTTGGCTTGAAGATGGGAGAGGCATAAATATAAGAGATTCCAAGCTCAGAAAGATATTCCACAACCCGGTTTCCTTGTTTAAACCCGAAAGATGGATTAAACTGCAGTCTGTAGGTAGCGGCTGGTATTTTTAGGGTGGACATCAGGCAACCCGTATAGAGAGCTTATCCCCAAGAGACCTAAAATGGTTAACCCACTCCCTGGCACCCTCGTCGCCTTGCTCAGCCAGGCTTTGAAACCGGGGATAGACCCTCTCCAGTATTTCATAATAGATATTCTGTGGCCTCCACAGATTAATCCCAAATGGCAGAGAACGGGTGAGGCCCAGGACCGCGTCGAGCTTCCGGAGATGAGAGGTGTCGTCCGGACTGGCCAGCAACCGTTCGGTCATCCGCTCGATATTCTTTCGTAGAGCGTACTCCAGGGTTTGTACATCGAGTGCTATTCCTTCTAACTTGGCCTCGGTTAGCAGAGTTTCGACCCGTTCAATGTCAACATCTAGGTTCTCGAACGCCCGTCTTAGATTACTATTCAAGACGAACTCGGCAGCGGCGTAAAATGCTTTAGGCGGAGGGATACCCAGGCTGGTAATAAAACGCATCATCAGGGCGTTGCGCTCGTAGAGCTGACGATATACTGCCTCTGCCTCGGATAATGTAGATTCCAGCAGTAGGTTTAACACCTTACGCTGTTCATCCCGGAAGAGAGACCTGATCGAGTATGTAGATTCCCCAAAGTGTTTGTCCAGGAGTCGTATGACCTCGCTGAAGTCTCCGATCTTGAAAGCATTACTCAATTCCTCGATGGTAGAGCTGTAGATTTCCTCACCGAGAAACTTCCGAGCTCCTCCATTTAGGTTATGATCCCCGAAGTGCAAGATACCAAACGTCAGCATCGCTGATTCAAAGGTTATTTCAGAGGTCATATTGACCCGGCCAAATGCCAGTTTTGACTTTCCGGCCTCAAACACCTGGAAGTCCTCGCGTTCCACTCTATAACAATATATCTTTGCCCTCTCCGTATACTCCTCGAACAAGGAACTCACTGCATAGTGGGCGGCTAACTTCTCCCAGTCGACCACAGCCGGCTTTACGAACTTTTCATAGACCAGACGGCCGTCGCCATGCTCCGGGATATTGCTCTTGGCCTTCTCCAGTAACTCCAGAAAACCAGACTCGGTACCGTTACCAAATAACTCCTCGGCCAGTTGAACCACACGCCCTGCATACTGAATGACCTGAACCGTTTCAATCCCGGAGAGCTCATCAAAAAACCAGCCGCAACTGGTGTACATGAGCATGGCATGACGCTGAAGCTCGAGGAGTTTCAGTACGGTTATCTTCTCAGTCTGACTGAGCCTGCGTATAGAGTGTTGATTAAGAAATCGTTCAACACTATCCGTAGAACGATCAAGTATTACGTCTAAATAGTCATCTCTAGCCTTCCAAGGGTCCTTCAGGTACTCTCCTACTTTTTCCTGATAAGCAGGGGCCAGTGTGTCACGTAACCAATCAAGGGCTGTCCTCAGCGGGGCCCGCCAATTTTGGTTCCATGCCGGATGCCCTCCCGAATTACACCCGCAGTTGCTTCGCCACCTTTCAATGCCGTGTGCACAACTCCAGGAGCTATTCTCGAATATCTCTACCTGATTGGCCGGAGGATGTTTTTCCAAATACTCACCGTAATTAGTGAGCCGGGCAAGGTTGTTATGTTCTATATGGTGGAGTGCATAGGCAAGAGCCATATCCCCAAACCTATGATGATGACCGTAGGTCTCCCCGTCTGTAGCAATATGCACGAGCTGGGGCACATCATCCGATGCAGAAAACCCGTTTTTAAGACGGCGGGCAAAATTTTCACCGTTACTTAGTAAGCCCTCGAAGGCAACGGCACGGGAGATAAAACCGTCATAGAAAAAAACACTTATCTTCCTGCCGGAAGGGAGGCGCAGTTCATAAGCCACCTTAGGGTCTATACGTCCGCCGCTGACATCCCGCCAGGCCCGGGCGCCTATCCTACGCACCCGGCTTGCCTGAAATGGAGAAAGAATGGTAAACCTAATCCCACGCTGGGCCATGATCTCCAATGTTTCCAGGTCTACCGCGGTCTCCGGAAGCCACATTCCCTCCGGGGTTCGTCCGAAATGATGTTCAAAGTTCTTGATTCCCCATAAAACCTGCGTGTATTTGTCTCGACTGTTTGCCAGGGGCATGATCATATGGTTGTAAGCCTGAGCCAGGGCAGAGCCGTGTCCGGAGAAGTTCTTCTGGCTTTCCTGGTCTGCCTCCAGAATCCTTTGATGGACGTCAGGGGATTTTTCTTTTATCCAATCTAGAAGGGTTGGCCCGAAGTTAAAACTGATCTTGGAGTAGTTATTCACTATTCCCAGTATCTTTCCCTGCGGGTCGAGTATGCGTGAGACTGCATTCGGGGCATAGCACTCCGCAGTAATTCTTTCATTCCAATCGTGGTATGGATATGCCGAGTCCTGTTGCTCGATCTCCTCAAGCCATGGGTTTTCCCTTGGCGGCTGGTAGAAGTGCCCATGAATGCAGATGTATTTATTCATATTTCCTATTATACACAAGAATCGAAGGGAAGAGTGAAAGAGATTTCTCAGAAATTGGGGGAGATGGTTTAAATCCTAAACGTATTCTCACAACTTTAGCAAAGAAAAATAATCCCGCCTAGTTTGGAAAGTCCAAACAGTATACTTAGCTCGTTACCCTTTATGCGCATCATATAAACTGATATTAGGATTAGAAGTAGTTTTTATGTCGCGGGGAATAAACACTCAGATAATACACCCCTTCCATAATAAATAGGTCATGTTGGTAGGAGACTAATTCAATGAGCACTAGCCTGCCTTAATTCACTGCCTCCAGTAACCAGAGACCCATATCCATTCGTGCCCATTCCATTCCCAATGACCGGGCACCCATACTGCGTTGGGGTAGGGAAGCTGAGTCCACTTCCCACTTATCCACACCCATTCACGTCCATTCCAATCCCAGTAACCCGGGGCCCAAACATAGTCCGGTGATGGTGGCACACCGCGGATTTCCACTCGAGGCGTAGGGACTATAGGTGGTTGGTCCTTCACTATTACCTCCTTCTCCACGACGGTTGGTCCAGGTACCGGTTTCTCCACAACTTCTTTAGTCGATGATATACAACCGGCGGTGAGCATAAAGGGGGCTAGCATCAGAAAAGTAGATAGCAACATCGTTTGTCGCATGGTCTCACCTCCACATAAATTTATACTAACTATCTAACCGCAATTTCTATGCCAGAAGCGTTAGTATTCTTAATCCTTAATATTTACGATGGGTTCAATATAGAAAGGTTTTGAGGAGAAGATAAATAATACTGAAATTCAACGTGGGAATTCAAATAATTATAGAGGATTACAAATAATAATGGTGGTTGGGATAAAGTCATACTCAAGGCTCTAGCAGTTTAACTAATTGTGATAACTAGCGATTTTATATTGAACTCATTAATGGGGTTACTAAACTGTGTAAAAATACATGCTAAGGCTGTGTAGATTTGCACAAATATAAATTCTGAGCTATACCAACCCCCCGAGAAAAACTACATAAATCTTTAACAAAGCCATTCTCAAACTCAGGTAGAATGGTTGATTATACCCCTGTCCAACTCTCTAAATTTCCTCTCTCTGATAAAGAGCCATGCTTAACCCTCTTATGATAATTTCATCGTTCGACCGAGCTCCCATATTAAAGCGAGAGGTCTCATCATTGCTCATCGAGTTTATTTTCTCCGGAAGGAGGGTTCCAGAACCGCTCCATGTTTGTTCGGATGAGTCCAGCACCTTTTTCCATGCACCCTCGGGGAAAAAAGGCTTGAGATTTAGGTCGGATTTGTTCAGGTTGAAAACAGCCAAAACCTGGCCTTCTCCCCCCTTTTCCCACCGTCGCATGATTACCACCCTCTCCTTCTCTAAACCCCAGGCATCGAGGTTTTCTTTACTGAGAGATCTTAATGCCGGAATCCTCTTCCTGAGCGCTATCAACTGCTTATAAAAATCGAGAAGGACTTTATGTCTTCCCTCCTTCCTTCTTTCCCAGTTTATCCTTGATTTAAGGAAGGTCTTCTCGCATTGAGGGTCCGGCGGCTCTCCCCGCCAATTAAATTCTATGAATTCCTCCCTTCTGCCCTTTCTCACCGCTTCGATGAGGTCGGGGTCGGAGTGGCTCACAAAATAGAGAAAAGGGGCTTCCTCTCCGTACTCTTCCCCCATGAACAGGAGCGGGACATAGGGAGAGAGAATAATTACGGCCGCGGCTAGCTTTAATCCCTCAAACGGCACCAGCCTGGAAAGCCTTTCTCCTAGCATACGATTGCCTATCTGGTCATGGTTCTGGGAGAAAACGACGAATTGCTGGCCCGGTCTATCTTTGGAAGAATTTCCGTGCCTCCGTTTTCTGAACGCAGAAAATTGGCCGGAATATACAAACCCTTCTTTCAAGGACTTTACCAGGTGGTCCACCTGGCCAAAATCTATATAGTAACCCTCATCCTCCCCGGTGAGCAGGGTGTGAAGAGAGTGATGAAGGTCATCACACCACTGAGAATCGATTCCATATCCTCCAATTTCTCTCGGCCTTACAACTCTGGCATCGTTCAAATTGCTCTCGGCTATAAGATAAAATTTCCTTCCCTCCCTTTCGGAAAATTCCTCAACCCTGTCCGCCAGCTCTTCCAGGAAATGTTTAGCACTCATGTCGAATATAGCATGAATCGCATCCAGACGCAGGGCATCGATGTGATAGTTTTTAAACCAATATAGAGCGTTCTCTATGAAAAAATTTCTGACCTCATCGCTGTAGGCACTGTCGAAGTTTACGGCGCTGCCCCAGGGGGTTTTATATTTGTCGGTAAAATACGGTCCGAAATCCCAGAGATAATTTCCCTCCGGGCCTAGATGGTTGTAAACCACATCGAGCACCACTGCGATTTCCTTTTTGTGGCATTCGTTAACCAACCTTTTCAGTCCGTCGGGCCCGCCGTAAGAATTATGGACGGCGTAAATATACACTCCGTCATAGCCCCAGTTTCTCTCTCCCGGAAACTGGGCCACAGGCATAATCTCTATAGCGTTAATACCCAATTCCCTGAATTCATCGAGCCTGGGGATTATTGCATCAAACGTTCCTTCCATCGTAAAGGTCCCTACATGTAACTCGTACATTATCATCTGGGAAATATCCAACCCATTCCAAAGCCCGTCTTCCCAGGCAAAGTGCCCGTGTTCGACAACCTGAGAAGGCTGATGAACCCCTCTTGGTTGAGAATGAGATGCCGGATCCGGCCTCTCCTTCTCTCCATCGAGCCTGTAGAGGTAGAGCGTTCCCGGGAATACGTCCCCGGCTATAACTCGCCAATATCCTGACTCACCTTTCTTCATGGGGATATAACCCGAAGATAATGTCCCTCTAGCGTCCGCAGAGGATGCTATCTTTAGTTCTACATTCTTCAGAAAAGGGGCCCAGACAATAAACTCGCACTTTCCATTTCCCAAATAATTAGCACCGATCTTCATCTTCTTTAGCTCGGCTTTGATTAGTTTCGGGTCAAAACTGGTTTTGTAGTTCTATTAAGACCGCATTCTTCTTGAAAATATTTTAAGCTTCTTTGGAATAGTCTAATGCTCTATTCCAATTCTACCATAAATAGCAGATTCAAATTTATTTTGATCTTATTTCCGGTCGCAAACTTATCCTAGGTAAGACATTTCATCGCAGCCAAAAGAAGATGGCTTGCCATAACACCCCAGTCTTACTCTGAGGGAGCCCTTCGGTTTCATTCAGTGTGAACTCGGTGAAATAATCTTGAACTAAGTGTCATCACCTGTTTTGAGTCCTTTAGTTAAGTTTGTACTGAGTGTATCGAATGTGCCGGATGACCCAAGGTGAAGTAATAAACTCTGTAAACAGGAGGAGTTCATTCTTTGACTACGCTCAGAATGAACGGTTTTCTTGTTTCTTAAAGCATTTTTAGCGGATGCATTCATCCGCTCATTCCTTCGTTGTACTCAAGATAGGTTCTGAGCCATGTTCGAACCCTGTGCAGATAGCCGAAGAGATAAATTTTTTGATTTCTGATTATCTTGGACAGTAGTGGTAGTTGATAAAGATTGAATAAATTTAGTATTTCTGGTGGAGGCGCTGGGAATCGAACCCAGGTCCGAAAAAGGGCGTCACCCAGCATCTACATGTTTATCCCATGTTTAGTTCTCACGCTGAAAAATCCCATGGGCAGGCTTTTCAACGCCAGCTTGAGTGCTGGTTTCATCCGCATATGCCCCAAGCATCATTTGCGGACTATCCCGTCTTGCTCACGCCCCATGAAAACCCAACGGGCAAGGTTTTCCGAGACGTCACTGCTTTAATTAAGCAGCGAGTGCGTAGTTTGTTTCGGCACTTATATGTGCTCTGCCAGTTTTTCGAGTTAGCAGAAACTCGACATGCCGCTTAGGCTATCCCATTCCTCGTCGAAGCCGATCGCCCCCGAATTGTCAAAGATTAAAACATTTTTGATTTTAATAATTTGTCTTAGCTTTACCACATAAGACTAACTTATAAATTGCATTAAGTATAATATTCTCATCCTGTCCTTCTACTCAAAAATTACCGTTGTCATCCCCGAAGGTTCCCCGCTAAAAGCAGGCAGGGGTAAAGCTTAATCGGGGATCCATTTTTTGAAAAACTGGATTCCCACTCCCCGTGTACACGAGGAGAAGCTCCGTGGGAATGACAACCTCTTGTAATATTCGAGTAAGGCGTTCAATATTATACCCGATTAATATATCAAACGCGTATATCAATTACGGGCCTTTTTAAACGCCTTGTCCATCTCCCTCTGGGCCTCGCGGCGTTTTATATCCTCCCGCCTGTCATAAGCCTTTTTCCCTTTAGCCAGAGCAAGCTCAACCTTAGCTCGTCCGTTTTTGAAATAAATCTTAACCGGAATTAAGGTATAACCCTTTATCTGTGTCCTCCCGATCAATCGGTTAATCTCCCGTCGGTGGAGAAGAAGCTTCCTGCTCCTATTTGGGTCGTGGTTAAACTGGTTTGCGCCCTCATAAGGTGCAATGTAGCTGTTTACCAGAAACACCTCACCGTCTTCGATCAAAGCAAAGCTTTCCTTGACGCTGGCCTTTCCCTCACGAAGGGACTTAACCTCGGAACCCTTTAGTTCTAACCCAGCTTCGTATTTCTCTTCCAGAAAAAAATCCCGATGCGCTTTCGGGTTTTGACAGACTATCTTCTCCATTTCTCTAATATAATAATCGAAATCTACAAAATCAACTCGACCAGCCCGTAGGAAGATATCGAAGTTTACCAAGACAAATGGTGGTAATAATAATAGAGGAAACTGTGGATGAGTAGGGACGAACGTCCTTTCACCCTTTTTGGACTCAAATCTTTCCTTATAATCTCTGTGTCATCTGTGGCTAGAACAACTTTCCACTATCTAGCAAAATAGTGACCGGTCCCCAGTTGATGAGATGAACATCCATAAGAGCACGGAACCTGCCGACCTCAACCCTTATGCCTCTTTCCCTAATCCTTTCCACAAAGAGATTGTATAGTTTTTCAGCTACCTCCGGCCGGGCTGCCTGGTCGAATGAAGGGCGCCTTCCCTTTCTGCAGTCGCCGTAGAGGGTAAACTGAGAAACAACCAATATCTCCCCCTTAACATCTATGACCGAGAGATTCATCTTGCCCTCTTCGTCTTCGAAGATTCTGAGCCCAGATACTTTATCCACTAAATACTCTACATCCACTTCCCCATCATCTTTAGCTATGCCGATAAGAATAGCTAGCCCCTTTCCGATCCTTCCTACTTCCTGGCCATCTACATTTACCCTCGCTTCCTTGACCCTTTGAACAACGGCTCTCATTTAATTGTCCTATACAAGCTTTCTTAGATTTTCAACTATTTTCACTATCAATATGGAAAAATCAACTCCTATCAACAGGCGATTTACCAATGTCTAAAAAGGGAGTAAAATTAAGGACATTCTAAAAAGAGGATGGGAGGAATCAATCCGATGAGGCTTCTAAAAATAACCCTGTTTATACTCTCGCTTTTAGTGTTCGTTTCGCCTTACTCTAGAGCGGAGATGGCGCCCGAAACCGGCAAACGTATAATCGTGCACAAAGTAGGCAAAGGGGAGGAACTGCATCTCCTGGCGGGCTATTATCTTCTCAATGCCAGAGAATGGGGCAAAATCTATGTATGGAATTCAGATGTAATTAACAACCAGAACCGAATCTATCCGGGGCAAGAATTGATAGTCTATGTAGATGAAAACTGGCAGCCACCCTATGACCTCGATGAATACTTAAGGAGCATCGGAAGAAGATAACTTAAAGTAAAGAGTAAAGATTTAAATGATACTGGCCAGGAACTTTTAACTCACGCCGTCTTGCCAGGGCTACCTTCTCTTACAATAGTCAACAACCTATCTATCTCTCCCTTTGCCAGTGCTGAAGAAAGATAAGAAAGGACTCTAGATAATTTCTCTACGCTCTCCACTCTAATCCTGAACTCAAGGTGATTTCCCTCAAAAAAGGGAGCGTGGAAAACATTTACCTCCTTGGGCAGGTCAAGACCCATTAAGCAGTCTCGAAACTCCTCCTCGGCCTGGGTCAGCACCGGATATCGCATCAGCTTGAGTTCACGTCTAAAGGCATTTTTTAATTCTCCTCCCCCACACTTCGACTCTATTTCATCTATTATTTTTCCCACACCTCTCTTATCCCTCGATGCCACCTCCTGAATTTCTTTGACTACATCGCGAGTTTCATTGGTATTGAGCCTCATCCTTAGAAGCACCCTTCTGAATATCTCCATTCGATTAGCACCCGCTGTTTCGCTCAATATCAAAGCTTGTTCTAGGGTAATTCGCTGAGAGTAAATGCCGTCCTTAATTTCATGCTCCAGTTTGCCCAAGCGTACATATTTTTCAATACTCCTCCGGGCAGGAGGTATCCCCAGATACGGAAGCACCCTTTTGGTAAGCTCCATTTCATCCAGGCCGCAGATATCCCTGAACTTGAGGAGAAGCTCAGCCTTCTCTAATTCACCTATCCTTTCTTGATTGTCGTATAATACCAGCTTCAGGCAGTCCTCATCGGAGATTTCGTGAGTCTCATAAGTCTTCGAGAAAACCCGGCTAAATCCAAGCTCTTTACAGGCTTCGAGTCTTCTTCGACCAGAGATTATTTGATATTTATCCCCCGTCCTCCTCAAAACCGGAGGGTTTATAAGTCCGACCTCTTTGATGGAATCCTCGAGTGAGCCGATATCCCTTTCCGGACCTACGAAGAACGAGTGGTTTTGGAAGTCTACTAAGGCTAAAGGTACATACTCAAATTTCATCTAAAAGATGGTTAATATTCCGAATGCCGCACCTAGCGTACTCAGAGGTGCTAGGTCTTCTTGTATTTCCACCGACTTTTCCAGCTTTTTTACCGCATTCTTACTGTCGAAATAAAGAGAGTCGTCACTCACCAGCTTGCCCAGCGTGCCTTCTCCGTTGTTTACCTTCTTCAGTATAGAATTAAGGTTGGTCGCCGCCTCGGACACCTGAACGTAAAGGGTATCATCGTTTAGCAGCTTCCCGAACGTCCCTTCGGCTTTATTCAGCTTACTGGCAAGTTGACCCAGGTTTTGCATGGTTGTTTTAGTCTCGTTATAAAGGGATTCATCCGTTACCAGTTTTCCCAGGGTGCCTCTTCCCTCTTTTATGGAGACGGCAACATCATTAATGCTGGAAAGAGCCCCCTTCGCCTCGTAATAAAGGGAATCATCTTTCAATAATTTCCCTATAGTTCCCTCGCCCCGTGCCGCCGAACCCAGGACCGAATCCAGACCATTCAATATGCTGCTTATTCTTTCTTTATTATCGCCCAATGCACCGAATGCCGCCTCTATCGAGGTCACAGAGGACTGTACTTTGGCCAGTATCTCGTTTATATCCGCGGGTTCTTCGCTGGCAAGCACGCTTCCCGGAGGGGCAAGAGGGCTTTCCGGAGAGCCGAAGGTAAGGTTTATGTAACTTGTTCCCAGGAGGCTGGTAAGCCTTATGCTGGCAACCGAGTCCTTTTTGACCGGGACATCCTTCTTGACATTGAAAGTTACCTCTATCTTCTCATCCCCTATCTTTATCTTAGAGACCTTCCCTACTTCAACACCGGAAAACTTTACCGGATTTCCCTCTTTAAGCTCGTCTATAGATTTGAAATAGGCCCGGAGAGAATATTCCTTCCTCAGGAACGGGATCTCCCCTATGAACTCAAAAACGGCGAGTAGTATCAATAAGCCCACGATAAAAAAGAGTCCCACCTTAAACTCTGTCCTCATCTGTCTCTACCTCCTTCTGCCATTTCGAAATGGGTGTCGATAAAACCCTTTACCACCGGGTTGGTGCTGTTCCTGATATCTTCTGGAGTGCCCGTCTCCACTATCTTTCCTTCGCTCAGCACCGCTATTCTATCGGCGATGTAATAAGCCAGGTCAACATCGTGCGTGACCACTATTTGGGTAACTTCGACGTATTTTCTTAGATTAAGTATTACATCGCCTATGGTTCGAGTCATCATTGGGTCGAGCTCAGCGGTCGGCTCATCAAAAAGAATCAGCTCCGGACTCATAGCCAAGGCCCGCGCTATGGCTACCCTCTTTTTCATCCCGCCGCTTAACTGTGAGGGCATTATATTTTCTTTCTCATCGAGCCCCACTATGGAAAGTACACCTTTTACTATCCTGGTAATCTCGTCTTCATCCTTCACTACTCCGTGTTCCTTTAGATAGAGCGCCACATTTTCCCTGACCGAAAGTGAGTTAAAAAGGGCCGAGGATTGAAATACCATAGCCAGCCGGTGCTTCTTCTTGAAATTTGACTCGTTTATATTCTCTCCGTTTATAAAAATCGTTCCGGAATCAGGTTTTTCCAGCCCAATTATATGGCGCAAGAGAACGCTTTTTCCCGACCCGCTCTTCCCCAGGATAACCAGCGTTTCACCCGGTTTAATCTCCAGGCTTAAATCTCTAAGGACATGATTGTCTCCAAAGGACTTATTTAGTTTTATTACCTTTACCGATACCGGTTTACTTTCTAAGTTGTGGTGAAATAAAGTATCCGGAGATTTTTCTTCTTTAGGATTTTTATTCTCAGTGTTTACTTGCATTATTCGAATAAAGTCTAATCTAAATTGAGTAGTATTAAAAGCCTGGTGATGTAATAATCAAAGATCAAAATCAGGATAAAGGACAATACTACCGCTTTTGTCACCGACGTTCCGATCTCTCTAGGCCCTCCCTTTGTTTTAAGGCCGACATAGCAGCATACAATGGAGATTATGACCCCGAAAACCATTGCCTTGACTAACCCATTGAGCACGTCCGAGAATTCCACCAGCTCGGAAAGGTTCCTAAAATAGACGCTCATACTAACGTGGATATCCGGATTAACCGACGAGACCACCGCACCGCCAAACCATCCTATCACGTCCATGTAAATCACCAGAAAGGGAAGCGCGATGAAGCTGGCCAGAAACCTGGGCATGACCAGAAACCTTACCGGGTTTATATCCATGGTTTTGAGGGCATCTATCTCTTCATAAACGCTCATTGAGCCTATCTCCGCAGTCATAGCCGAGCCCACCCGTCCGGCGACGAGTATAGATGCCATGACCGGGCCGAGTTCTTTCACCATAGAGAGTCCGACAATCCCTCCTATATTCTCCTCGATTCCAAACTGCGCAAGCTGTGGACCTGATTGTAACGCCAGCACGCCTCCAATGAATAGCGAAATAAGAGCGGCTACGGGCAAGGTATTATTCCCGATTTCCACCATCTGTCTGAACACCTTATCTCGATTGCGGATAGCGGTCTTGCACCAGTATATGCTCTCTACTAGAAGCCCAAGGATCTCCCCGGTTGTTTGAAAAAATGCGTTCACGCTATTCATTTTTTAATCCTCCCTCCTCTTCTTTCACCTCATCTTTAGAAATATTAATGGGAATGAAAAATAGTTTGAATGTTTTTTTTCGTTGGTCTGATTTATAGCCGAAAAGACCGCCTAAAAAATAAAATTTTGACTTCTCCTCCGAGTCTACATAAGAGAAGATGGGAATTATCGGCCGCAGGTCAACCTTGGTCATATCCTTACTCTTTTCCATCCTATAAGTATTCCACAGAAAAGATGAAACGCTCCTGCCGTCCTCGTATTTATTCCATTCGAATAGTCTCCATAACGGAGCATAGTTTCTTTCGATGCCCTTGTTGTTGGAGAAAAAAGGCTCGAGGAGTGAAAGGAAGTGAAAACTACGGTTTCCTTTCTCGTCTCTCTTGTAGCTGAATAACGGCCAGAAATCTATTCTTCTTCCCTCCCTTCCGCCATCCATAGTCGGCTCTTCCTTTATATCCGAGTAGAGAAAGAGGAGAAATGTCTTTCTCTTTCTCACGTGGTCTTCAAGGGTCAGGTTACTGTATCGGTAGAGCGGCCAGAGAAAGAATCCTTCCTCACTATTCTTGTCTTCCTCGCTGGCATAAAATGGGAAAACCCTATTCCCGGTTTTCTTCCCCCTGGTGAAATTGATGAGGGGCCAGGGGGTATCCCATCTCTCAATCTCCTTTTCCCCGTCCACCAGGCGGTTAAACAGGGGCCACAGATAAGTGCTCTGTGTTCTCTCCGGGGACTCCAGGGTAGAGTAAAAGGGAAAGATCATGAACGACCTTCTTTCCTCTCCAAAGAACTCCCACCTTTTCGATACGTAAATAGGCCAGAGTGCAAATTTCTCATCAAGCGTTCCTTCTCTTTTTCTGTATCCAAAAAGGGGCCAGAGCCTGAAGCCCTCTTGACCTCCTCCGGTGTAATAGCCGAATATGGGCCAGAGGAAACTGTTATTGGTGAATTCTCCCTTCTTAGTTTGTAAAAAGAGTGGAAATAGAAAAAAGTTAATCTCATCCCGGCCAAACTTATCCTTTAACCCTCCATAGATGGGGAAGAGAGCAAAGTAGCTCTTATCCCTATCCTCTGCCCTCTTGCTGAAGATAAGGGGGAAGAGGGTAAATTCAGTCTCCCGGAAACCGCTCGGCTTTTTCTCGGATTCATACGAGAGTAAATAGAGGAGAAATTGAAAATCCCAGTCCCCCTCCCTTCTATCGTAGGTTGCAACCGGATAAAGAAAATCAAACTCGGTGGAATCCTTTTCGCTGTCTCTAAGAAGATAGAAAAGCGGGCGTAAGCCGAATTCAGAGCTGTCCTTGTCCCTTTTTGAGGTTATGAAAGGGCCGAGGAGGTCTACTTCTTGTGATTCCTGAGACTCGTCTTCTTCAATATTCAAAAGCGGCCCAAGACTAAAATCATCTCTTCCGGATGAAATAGCCGGGCTATAGAGCAAAAAAAAGAAGACGGTGATTAGAAAAAAACCAATAGATATTGGAGAGGTCTTGAGCATGTCATCTTTCCCTAACTCTGGATGTGCAAAAAGCCAGGAAATATTTAGAAAGAGGCAACTGACTGGCCTCTATTCATCAGACATAAACACGAGGTACTCTCTTTCCGGTTATGGAGAGGACCTCGTAGGAGATGGTATCTGCCCATTTGGCAACGTCTTCGACCGAAACCCTTTCATCTCCAAATAGAACTACATCGCCCCCAACCTCTACCCCCGGAACCTCGGTAACATCAACCATTATTAAATCCATGCACACCGTACCCACAACCGGGGCAGTGAAGCCATTGATTGAAACCCTGGCCCGATTGGAAAGCCTCCTCATGTACCCATCGGCATACCCTACGGGGAGTGTGGCTATGACAGCAGGCCTCGCCGTCACGAAAGTGCCCCCGTAGCTAACCGGGGTTCCCGCCGGAACACTCTTCAGTTGAATTATTTGTGTTTTAAGCCTCATAGCCGGCTTAAGTTCGCAATCGCTTATCTTCCCGGAACCGTATAGCATTATTCCCGGACGGACCAGATTCATGTGGGATTGGGGATAAGCTTGGATTCCGGCGCTATTGGCCAAGTGCGTATATTTCGGGCAAAAACCCGCTTGGATGATGAATGAAAGCATATTCCTGAAAACTGCAATCTGTTTTAGCGTAAAATCCCCGACCTCCTTATCCGCATTGGCAAAGTGGGTGAACACACCTTCCATCTCCAGGTTGTTCAAGCCCCTAAGCTCGCTCAGGAAATGAGGAATTTCCTCAACCCCGGCGCCGAGCCTGCTCATCCCGGTATCCACCTTAAGATGATACTTCACCCTCTTCCCTACTTTATAAGCGTATTCATCTATGGCTCTTGCTGTGGGAATGGAGAACAAGGAGGGGGTTAAATCGTATTTGACCACCCGTTCTGCTTCATAGGGCTGAACCCCACCGAGTAAAATAATGGGAGACTTTATGCCGGACTCTCTTAGCTCAACGGCCTCTTCCACCGTCGCCACCCCGAGCATATCGGAGCCGGATTCAATTAAAGCCAAGCTGACCTCAACCGACCCGTGCCCGTAGGCATCGGCCTTTACGATGGACATAACCCCGACATTCTCGCCCACTATTCTTTTAACTTGGAGAAAATTGGACTTTAAGGCATCGATATCTATTTCTGCCCAGGTGGGTCTCATTGATTTTAATTTTATAACTCTTTTTAATTACGAGGTCAAGAATTCTTAGGCCAAGCTTAAGAAAATATCCCGGGCATCTTTAGAAGTTAGCTTCGATATCGCGGTTATTTTATCGCTGAATTTCTTGAGAGACTCTTGCGACTCCCGGCCGGTCAGGTCTATGAGGATCGAAAGCACTTGAAAGTCGAGCCTTTTCTTTTCTCCGAGAAACGTCTCCAACCAATCACCTCTTACATCACATTCACCGTCGGTTATGAAAACGATGTCGCCCCTCTTGAATTTTGACTGATTGAGGAACTCCAGGGCTTTATCCAGCGGGTCTTCAAAGTCCGTCCCCCCGCCGGGGAAGTAATCGGCTAGCTCGATGATGTCATTCTCTTTCATTCCCCAACCCTCCTTGACGTCGGAGCCGAAAATCTTGAGAGGCGAGCCTTTTGAAGAAAACACAATTACGACGAACTTTCTTCTCTGCCTTTTTGCAATATCCAGTAAGGTTAAACAAACACCTTTCGACCACACCTCTTTGTTTCCGTCCATAGAGGAGCTGCCGTCGATACAGACGATGAGCGGGCCTCTTCCCCTTTCTTCCCTGAGGTAGTACTGAAGGAGCTTCTCTTCAAGAAACCTTCTCATAAAATCCCTTCTTAAAACCCGGTGTTTCAAGAAAGAAAGCTCGCTGGGAATGACCCTTCCTATGTCGTCTCCGATGGCAATGTCATAAACCTCTGTTCCCCTTTTCGACCAGAGCTTTCTCCTGGATGTCAACATCTCTTCTTTGAGGCTCCCGACCATGAGAGAGAGCTTTCTCAATTTTTCGTTCTTGAGCAACTTGGCGGCCAGGTCAAGTTTTTCTCCGGCTGTTTTCTCCTGAGGTATTCCCATCGAGGCTCCCCATTCCATAAGCTCGCTTTCTGCTTCGTCTACACCTTCCGAAGCCTGCTGTAACGCCGACTTAGTAAGTTTCTGGAGTTTCATCTCCATATTTTCCAGTCTCTTCTTTTGCTCCTCCTGAAGCTCCTTTAGCTCACCCTCCTGCTTTCGCAATTCCAGTTGAGCCTTTTTCTTTCCTTCTTTAAATGATTTATCCGCTGACTTATCGAGGGGATTTTCCTTCTCAACATCCTCCCAGGTTTTAGCCTCCTCCTTTAACTCTTCATAATCCTCCTCCGCTTTGTCCAGCTCCCACTCTTTAACGAGAGAACTCTGTGAAGGTCCCTCCTCGGATTTTACCCATCTAATAACCTCTTTACCCAGGGTCAGGGTGGCAATCGCGGACTTGAAACCGTCGAGTATAGTTTCTTCCCTTAATTCCTTATAACCCTCGCTGGCAACGGCTTTCTCGATGAGTTTTCTTCCAATCAACACGCCCCTTTTCACCTCGTCCTCCGGATGAAGTAAGACGTTGTACTTGAAGAAGCTGGCAAAAAGGTCGAGGACAAAGGAGCGGAAATTGGGCAGGAGATGAGAACCGCTTTCGATAAGGTTTTTAAGTTCTTCGGAAGAGGCTACCAGTTCCTCGAAAAGAGCCCGGTCAAAGGAATCGGTCTCGATATTTTGGGAGAGTTTCCTTGAATCCACTAAATTTAGGGTAGCATAGGTCGTAGAGGGTAGCAATTTTGAATGGATTGAAGGTGAATAGAGAATAGGCACGCACTTGGGGCCCAGGGCGAACGGCATTTAAACATGGCATTCCCGAAGTAAGCCGTTCGTCAGTGCTCACGACAGGCCGTTCATGGTTCGACAGGCTCACCACGAACGGCCAGTCATAAGCCTATTTCAAATATGCGCCCTCTTCATATACAATCGATATTAGGAAGATATTTTTTTACGAGTTTGCGAAGCTATGTTTAGCCCGGTAAAGAACATAATTCCATATTTTTTGTTGTGTACAATTCTTGTGCTTCAAGGTTGCACACAGGAGCCCCAGCCGGATGGAAAAGAGAAGACCACCATCGTTTTCAAATACGGAAGGGTGCTTGGAGACCTCGAGCCAATCAAAAACTTGATCAAAAGGTTTGAAGAGGAGAATCCAGATATCCGGGTAAAGGATGAAACCCTGCCAGCGGAAACAGGCGAACAACACCAGTTCTATGTGATCAACCTTCAAGGAAAATCATCGGATTTTGACGTCTTTGCCCTGGATGTTATCTGGGTACAGGAGTTTGCCAAGGCCGGATGGCTGAGAGACATAAGCCATATCCTGCCCCCGGGGCAAAGGGATGAATTTTTCCAGGGCCCGATGAGGGTATCGACCTATAATAACAGCGTCTATGCTATACCATGGTACATAGATGCCGGTGTTCTCTATTATAGAAAGGATTTGCTCGATAAGCATGGCTTTTCCCCGCCAAAGACCTGGTATGAGCTTATACAAATCGCCTCCGAGATTACCCGGAATGAGCCCGGGCTCTACGGCTTTATCTGGCAGGGAAAACAGTACGAAGGCCTGGTATGCAATGTCCTAGAGTATATCTGGGGTAACGGCGGGGACATTATCAAGAACGGTAACGTTGCCATCGACAGCCCGGAAAACCAGCAGGCACTCACGCTAATGAGAGACCTCATTTACCACTATGGTGTCACTCCCGAGCTAGTCACGACCACTATTGAAGACTCCGCAAGGCACATCTTCGGCAAGGGAAAAGCGGTCTTCATGCGAAACTGGCCCTATGCCTGGAATCTTTTCGAAAGGGATGGTTCACCGATAAAGGGCAAGGTCGGTGTTTCCGCTCTGCCCAGTTTTCCCGGCCATCAATCTGTGCCAACCTTGGGCGGATGGCAGTTGGGTATCAATAAATATTCTAGACATCCGGAAAAAGCCGAAAGGTTCATCAGGTTCTTAACGTCCTACGAGGTCCAAAAGACCCTTTCTTTGACCGTCGGCTATAAGCCCACGCTAAAGAAGCTGTATAACGACAAGGACCTGATCCGAGCTCAACCTTTTACCGCAAGCCTTTATGTCGTGTTTGAGCAGGCCAGGCCAAGACCCGTCACTCCATTCTATATGATGATATCCCAGGTCATGCAGCCTGAGTTCAGCGCCGTACTATCGAGGGTCAAGAAGCCGGAAGAAGCGTTAAAATCTGCAAGGAATCAGATTGAATTTATCTTAAGTGCAGAGGAGTGATAACGATTCTGTTGATTATATACTGTATCGGATAAGGACTGTCATTGCGAGGAGCCCTTCGGCGGGCCCAGGATAAATTCCACGACGAAGCAATCTAATTAGATTCCTCACGTTCGTTCGGAATGACAAAAGCGGTTTTGTAGTATCGGAAGTGCAAAGAGGGCTCTGTCATTTCGACCCTGAGCACAGTCGAAGGGGAGAAATCTTAGATTTGGAGAAATAACACCTTTTATCAGATTGCTTTGCGGAGTTTACACTGAGCACTTCGATTCCCTCAGTGCAGGCTAGGCGAATGTGCTCGCAATGACATCTTTATTCTTGCACAATAAATACTCTAATTGGTGTAATGACTACTAAAGGAAAACCCTATCTTTTTTTGGCTCCTACACTGCTTATTCTAGCCGTGGTAACGCTCTATCCCCTTTTCTACGTTTTCTGGTTGAGCCTTCACCGCCGCCTGCTCATCTTCGATATTTCGAAGTTCATCGGGCTGGAGAACTACGGCTTTCTGCTCAGGGATGACCGGTTCTGGAACGCCCTTTACAACACCGTTTATTTCACCGCCGTCTCGGTCTTCCTGGAACTCATACTCGGCCTGGCCATAGCCATGCTTTTGAATAGAGGGTTTAAGGGGAAGGGTATCATGCGCTCCATCATCTTAGTCCCGTGGGTCATCCCCACCGTGGTTTCCGCCAAGATGTGGGGGTGGATGTATAACCCGGACTTCGGCATTTTGAATCACCTGCTGGGAGTCAACATCAACTGGCTGGGAAGCCCGTTCTGGGCGTTAAATGCCGCGGTTTTTGTGGATGTATGGAAAACGACCCCGTTTGTTGTCCTTCTTCTCATGGCCAGGCTTCAGACTATACCGGTTGATTTATACCGGGCAGCCCGGGTTGACGGCGCCTCGAATTGGTATATCTTCAGACGCATAACCCTTCCCCTTCTTATGCCGATGATCCTTATCGTGCTCATCTTTAGGACACTGGATGCCTTCAGGGTCTTTGACGTTATTTATGTACTCACCGGGGGAGGCCCTGGGAATACGACCGAGACCTTATCCATATATGCCTACAAGACACTCTTTCAGACATTACAGTTTGGATATGGCTCCGCGCTCGCAGTAACGATATTTCTCTCCGTGGCCATAACTACCACCTTTTATGTAAAACTTTTAAAAAGGGGGACGGAATGAGACGGTTGGGCTTTTATGTTCTTGTGATTATTGTTGTCCTTTATTGCCTCGGTCCGTCTTTCTGGCAGTTGATTACATCTCTAAAGCCGGAAGTAGAACTAACCAGATTACCGCCTATCCTTCCGCATGACCCGACCAGTGTGAATTACATCTCCATTTTTACGGGTCATCCATTTCTCAGAATCATGGCAAATAGCTTTATAGTGGCAACCTCTACCACTATCCTCTCGGTTGTCGTCGGCTCGCTGGCGGCATTTGCCCTGGCAAAGCTGAATGTAAAAGGGAAAGGGCTCATTCTAGCTTTTGTTCTATCCGCCTCCATGTTTCCCCCTATTGCCACGGTAAGCCCTCTATACATCATCATTGGAGCCTTGAAACTGAGGGATACGCTATTTGCGCTGATCATCACCTACACAACCTTTTCCCTTCCCCTGACCATCTGGGTGCTGACCAGCTTTTTCAGAGACATTCCCCATGAAATCTACCTGGCATCGAGGGTGGATGGCTGTACACCCTTTCAATCTTTTTACAAGATCATTTTGCCTTTATCCACACCGGGGCTTTTTGCCACCGCTATATTGGTGTTCATTTTTTCCTGGAATGAGTTTCTCTTTGCCCTGACCTTCACCTCGACTATCGATTCGAGGACAATACCGGTCGGGATCGCGCTTTTTCCGGGGCTTCATGAAATACCCTGGGGCGAGATTGCGGCAGCCTCCATCGTGGTGACCATGCCTATCATCATACTGGCCTTTGCATTCCAGAGGAGGATTATCGAAGGATTAACTGCAGGGGCAATCAAAGGATAGAACCTTGGCAGAGATAAGGTTTCAAGGAGTCGAGAAAAGATTCAAGGATGTACTGGTGGTGAAGAACCTCGACTTAACCATCGAGGATAGGGAATTCTTTACCTTCGTCGGGCCGAGCGGTTGTGGGAAGTCAACCATAATGAACATGATTGCCGGGCTTGAGGAGGTAAGCAGCGGTATCATACATTTTGACGGGGTCCCCATCAACAACCTGTCCCCGGGCGAGCGGGACGTGGCCATGGTTTTCCAGAGCTACGCCCTCTATCCCCACATGACCGTATATGAAAACATCTCTTTCCCTTTGCGTGTGAAAAAATTGCCCAAGGAAAAAATAGACGAAGAGATCAATCGCGTGGCCGCAATCCTGGATTTGAAACCCCTTTTAAGAAGAAAGCCACGAGAGCTATCCGGCGGACAAAGACAACGGGTGGCTCTGGGCCGTGCTCTCATCAGAAAGCCCCGAGTATTTTTGATGGACGAGCCCCTGTCTAATCTGGATGCAAGGCTGAGGATAGAGACAAGGGCGGAGTTAAAGAGGCTCCATCAAGAACTACAGATAACAACCGTATATGTTACCCACGACCAGGAAGAGGCGATGGTACTCTCAGACCGGATCGCCGTGCTCTACCAGGGAAAGATTCAACAATGCGGCCACCCTATGGAGGTATACGCAAAACCGGCAAACCTGTTCGTCGCCTGGTTTATCGGGAGTCCGCCGATGAATATGATCGACGGCTCGCTGTTAAAAGACATAACCATTTTTAAACCTGTCCTTGAGCAGTTCGAGAATAGACAGATTATCGTCGGGATAAGGCCATCCGATGTGGCTGTTAGTGCTAAGGGTGATGAGACAACACTTGAGGGAAAAGTGCTCCTTTTAGAGCCGACCGGTAGTGACACTTGGGTAGATTTTCTGTGGAAGGAGAAAACAATGAAGGGCATATTGCTTGCCGAAGAAAAGATGAACCCCGGAACAAGAGTCTTCTTCAAAATCCCTTTAGAAAAGCTCCACTTCTTTGATAAATCCAGCGGAGAGAGGCTTGTTTGAATCCCGCTATCTTTTTTCTTGTGCTTTTAGTTCTTCTAAGAATTTCCTAGGTGTAATTATCTTTATACCTTTATAATCCCGAATGTGAAGAAGGTCAGAGTCACCAGTTACAAGAAAACTTGCGCCTCCCTCCAGTGCCGCGATAAGGTATTTATCATCTGAAGGATCATTCGCCACGACAGATAGGGGAAGTTTCCCTGGTACAAGAAAAGCGAGTATTTCAAAATCTTCTAAGAAGAGGTCAATTTCTTTGGGGTTCTTTTTATGGATTTTGTAGAGTTTCGGATAGTTAAGCACACGCCTAATCTCACTTATGATGGATGGCGATATTACCAGTTCAAAAAGACCCTCACGCCATGCGTTGAGTGCCTTGGCGGGAAGTCCATCCGGATGGAGTATAGCGCTCACGAACTGATTGGCATCGAGAACCACCCTGAACAAAGGTTATTTGCTCTTTACTGATTTTACAGCCTTAGCTATCGCTGATTCAATCTCGTTCTTTCTTACCTTTTTCCCTTCTTCACGAAACTCTTCAACTTTATTCCAGAAAGCCTTTTTCCTTTCTTCGATCTGCTTAAGCTTCCAGATAGGAACTATTGCAGCCATCGGCTTCCCATCCCTTTCGATAACATACTCGTCGTCTTGCAACGAAACCTCATTCATTATCTGCCCAAGGCGTTTCCTTAAATCCATTGCTGATATACGCTTCGCCATTTTACGTTTCTCTCTTTTGTATTGGTACTTTACCCGTGAAATTAATATAATCATTATAACTCAGAGGCCTGAAATTTGCTATCAAAGTGATTCTTGAGCGGCAAGAAAGACTGATCAGTTTTGAATTTGTTAGAAAGGGTAAGACGCAATCTAAGCAACTTATATTATGCACTCGATAGGTTAACGACTTTGAACAAGCTACGAAATGCTGTCATTCCCGCGTAAGCGGGAATCCAGTTTTTCAAAAGATGGATCCCGGATTAAGCTTGTCCCCGCATGTTATCCGATTAATACTTTCGGATACAAGCTTTAGCGGGGAACGTTCGGGGATGACAAAAAGCACGGATGCCCGATTGATCCCCCGGTTTAACCGCTTTATTCTTCCTATTAAAAAAAGGAATAAAGACTTTATTACTCTCGATCCTATTGAAAATAAAAAGTTTTTTGAGTGTTGAATAAAGTGAGAATAAAGAAAGAATAAAAAAGTAGACACAATGAAAAAGAATAAAGTGGTCTAAAAAGGAGACACTAACATGAGTACTGTGGTAGGGCAGAGCACATCCGTATGAGTTGTATCTTCACCTCAACGACATAGAGCATACGAAGACCAACGGAGCTGTGGAGAGGCTCAACCAGACCATAGAGAATAAGTTCTACCAGGTATCGTTCCGAAAGAAGCTTTACCGGACTCTTGAGGAGATTCAGAGTGACCTTGGTGCGTTTATGGATTATTATAACAAGGAGCGTACGAATCAGGGAAGGTACTGTCGGGGAAGGACTCCCTATGAAACTTTCACCGATGGACTCAGCCTATATCAGCAGTATGTCTTTGAAAATCCCGTTGAACTCAGGGAGGTGATGGAGTAGAATAGAAAAAACGCTAACCGAAAGACCTACTGTAAACGCTTTTGTAGTTCAGGACATGTCATGTTATTCTTTAGGGCGTTCCCTTCTATATTTACACAATTTACATAGACCATATCCATAATATTGGTCACACAAGCAACATAGATAAGACCGATGATTTATTATTTCAGATAAACCAGCACCCCAAGTACGTCTCTCGCACAGCATGTGACAATTATCACACTCAAAAACAAAAAGCACTGTCTCACCTTCAACCTTACCACCTAAAGAACCCATTTTTTATAACAACACCACAGCCGAACCATCCAAATATTCTTCATATTATACGGGGCATAGCTCTCCCATCAAGCAATTCAAGAGAGCTATGCCTATCTTGTCATTAAGTATATTTTTAGCTAACTTATAGTCACTCCGTATCCTCATTTTGTCTTTCCAAGATTTCAATTACCTGTTTATCACTCCCCATTACAGCAACAGATAGTAACATAGTGGCTAACTTAATAGCTCCTTCACGGTCTATCTGCTTACCACCACCTTCAAACCATACTCCTCTAGGGCCATATGTACTTTTATTCGGATGACATGACAAGGAATGGAGCAGAAGAGTGAACCGCTTTTGATAAGGTTTTTAAGTTCCCTATCAAAGAAATCTGTCTCGATATTTTGTAAGAGTTCTCTTGAATTCACTATATTCAAGACAGCACAGGCGGTGAATTGCGGCAATCTGACATTTATCTTGAAAGCCAATAAGGTAATCAAGTACACTACCCCTATCAGAAAGACATTGAAAAAGATGTGTGAGCATGGATTCAGTCAGGTCAAAAAATAAGGTTTTAATTAGGTTAACAAAAGAGAGATGGTTCCACATTACGGAAGAACACTCAGAGATGGCCGGATATTACTTTGAAGTTCTTGAAACGGTGGAAGAACCAGAGGCAATTTATGAGGGTAAAATGGGTGAGCATATAGCAGTCAGAAAAATAGAAAAAGGTAAGTACATTGTGGTAGTATATAAGGAAATAAGCAGGGAAGATGGATTTGTGATTACCGCCTTTTTAACGAGACGGAAAAGACAGCTTGAAAGGAGACAAAAGATATGGGAGCAACAGAAGTAAAAGAAATATTGACTCTCGTACCAGGCTTACTCAAGATTCCCTATTCAAGAATTTGGACCACATACGACGAAGATGTTGATGTTTTATACATTAACTTTAAAAAACCTAGTCACGCAGATGATTCCCAAATCACGGATGATGATGTGATAATCAGGTATGAGAAAGGAAAAGTTGTCGGGATTACTGTGCTTAATGCGAGTAAGAGGAAAGTGGGAAAGGTGTGATGAAAGTTGTGGAAAATTTCCAATGCCTACACTGCCTTCCAGGCTTCCCTTTAAATTGGAAGTATATCTCTAATACAAATGTGAATGAACTATTAGCTATTTGTAAAGAGGATAAAGATATTTGGATTAAATGTAGAAACCAAAATTGCCAAGAAAGAACTTGGGCAAACGATATTGTTGATTTGATTGATAACCATACCGACACAAGAGGGAGATTAAAGTGCTCTAAATGTGGAATCTCTGATGCCTATATTTATCGTAAAAGTAATCTCCAGGAAAAAGATAAAGTTTTTGAACGATGGATTAAAGGAGTCATTAGGATAACAACCCCATACCAGACCTACTCTCCTTACGTTTACTTAATATCTGATGAGGAAAACGGAGATATAACTGGAATACATTTTAACTACTACAAAGATGCTCGTTCCAAACCGGGTGGGAAACTAAAGCATGGTCACGGTCCTGGTGGAGTTCCCGTATTAAGTCAGAAGGAGTTGCTAGATTTGATTGAAAAGCTTATTTCTTTTTGTTGTTTATCAGTTCAAGATATTAAGAACCTACTTGATAGGTTTGAAAAGAATTAGAGATTGCAAATTTATATAACAAGGAGATAGAACAGCGTAACTACTTCTGCTAAGCCTTGTCTTTGGGGACACTTGCCTATAACTAATATCGGTTATGTTGTAACGTTATACGCAATTCGTAAAAAATAAAACAAAGGATGTAATCAAACATGGCACCAAAGAAAATATTAGTGTTAGTCGGTGACTACGTGGAAGACTATGAAGTGATGGTGCCTTTCCAGACGCTGCTGATCGTGCTACCCTCAGCTAAGATAGTATTATCACGGGATGGCCGATATGAAGAAGAAAAAACTCTCTGAAAAAAAGATTGACGAGATAGTCACGAGGGAAGCCGATGATCTCACCAAGTGGGAAGATCCCATATTCGTCAAGCCTGCCAGCGCAACCTCAATCCGCCTTTCTCCGGAGATGGTCAGAAAGGCCAAGTACTTAGCCAAGATTCACAAATTCAAGGGTTACCAAACCTGGCTAAAGAGAATCATTGAAGAGAGAATTCGGATAGAAGAAGAAATTCTGAGCGAGTTAAAACAGGAACTCGACAAGGGTACCAGTAAATAATTCTATGCCAGTGGGCTCCACTTCGTTCCTCACCAAGATTTCTTGGCTCGGCGATTACGAGACCGTTAAGCATTATTTCCAAAACATAAAACAACAATAAGGAGGTACCCAAACATGGCGGCAAAGAAAATTTTGATGTTAGTTGGCGACTATGTGGAAGACTATGAAGTGATGGTGCCTTTTCAGGCGCTATTGATGGTGGGGCATACCGTCCACGCAGCTTGTCCAGATAAGAAAGCCGGGGACAAAGTCAGGACTGCCGTTCATGACTTTGAGGGCGACCAGACCTATAGCGAAAAACCCGGACATAACTTCGCCCTCAATGCTACATTCAACGAGATAAAACCCGAAGATTATGACGCTCTGGTAATCCCCGGTGGGCGTGCGCCGGAATACATTCGTCTGAACGAAAAGGTTCTCGATATCGTTCGGCACTTTGCCAAGGCCAATAAGCCCATTGCGGCGATTTGCCATGCGGCACAGGTCTTAGTAGCAGCAGGTGTAGTAGAGGGAAGAACTTGCTCCTGCTATCCGGCAGTTGGTCCTGATGTAAAACGGGCAGGGGGAGAATACGTTAATATCCCGGTAGATAAGGCGCACGTTGACGGCAACCTGGTTACAGCGCCGGCCTGGCCCGCACACCCAGAGTGGCTGGCGAAGTTTTTGAAAGTACTGGGGACGAAGGTTGAGCCATAGGCCGTGGATAAATCTGATGCTATAGCAGTTCGGTTTTCCTGTTTCTTTTTAGTGCAAGGAACGCAGACCCGTCCTGAGCACTTCGGCCTCGCAGTGTAAACTCCGTCGAAGGAGCTGCGTTCCCTACAAGAATGCTTGTGCGGGGAGAGGGTTATTTCACAGTTATTCTCGTACTCCGCTTTAACCCGGGGCTAATCGGGATCTATAACCAAAAAACTGGATTCCCGTCCCCGCCTACGCGAGGACACGCTTGCGCGGGAATGACAAAGAGGTGGCGACCTTCCTTCGGGTGTACAGATAAGGCAGCCAACGTAATGAAAAAGGTCGAGTTGATGATAGACGACATTGATCGATTGCAAGTTTTACTATCATTTGTAAGGAACGCATATATGCGTTCCCTACATCTCATAAATTTAGGACCGATTTACACTACGTCCCAAATCAAGTGAGAACTCAAGTGCCCACAATCTGGCAGTGGATTCCCGCTTCCGCGGGAATGACAAATGGTGGCGACCTTTGGGCCGCAACGATTTGTAGAGCTAAAAGTTTTCTACCTTTGAATCTGCAATAAATTATGCACGTGTTCCCAGCAGCATATAAGGTTTTATCTAACAGGTATAAGTCAGTTAGAATAGCTTAGCAGTTGCGGTGAAAACTATGGCCCAAATTGATCTAACACCTGAGGAAGCGGGAATGCTGAGTGAGATCCTTACGGAAAACCTCGGAGACCTCCGAATGGAAATCGCCGGAACGGAGAACATGACTTTTCGGGAGGAGCTTAAGAGGAAGGAAGAGTTCCTGAGAAAGCTCATCCAACACTTAGAAGGAAAGGGCTCCTAAAATTAGAAGAAAATCTTAAGACTTCCGAACCTTTAGTCCTTCCAGCTCGGCGAGATAAGTTTGGTTATCTGGGTCCAACTTCAGGGCGTCAAGAAGTTTAACCTCTGCTTCCTTAATCATCCCCTTGGCGTAGTATGCCAGATATAGATTATGGTGGACGACCGGGTCATTAGTTAAGCCCAGTTCTAATGCTTGTTTATACTCCTCAATAGCCCGGTCATCACCGGCTGAACATTTTCTCCCCTTTCACTCAAAGTTTCTACCTTAGGTCCCTTAGGTTTCCCTCTCTTTTACCACCTTAATACTTCTGGCGATATTAACCTTACCCTCTCCCTTTTTTGTAGGGACCTGCTTATCTTTGGTCTCATTTCCCACGTTCTTTTTAACATAGTCGTATAGTTCATCTACAGATATATAACCGTCCTTGTCATAGTCAATTTCTCCATCCTCCAAGCCTTTGACCAGGTAGTGGGTAAAAATCCCATGCTCCAGGTCATCACGTTCTATCGCCTCCTCTAAGGCGCCTGTGGCTGAAATTATTGTTGCTCCCCGCCCGGAAATCTGTTCAAGAGATTTAGTGACTATATCCGGGCTTCGAGGGGATTGTCCTACTGCCCCGCTATAACAGCTATCGATTATGAAGACTAATTTCTCACAATCGCTTTGGTCTATAATCGCCTTGACAGTTTCCGGGCGAAGCGAGGTTGAGACGAGTCTATTGATATTAGTGTTCTGAGACTGAAGTCGAAAGTGATAGGTAAACAAGGCAAAGTGTATTTTATCTGCAGGTCGATCCTCAACGCCTGTACCAAGTCTGATTATATCAATTTGGCAGAATGGGTGTCAATAATTTTAAGTCTCTATAACCATCCGAAAATTCACGATTTTTGGCTTAAACTGCCCCGTTTATCAAGATACTTACTTTAACTAAAACCCGACTGTGGTAAATTAACAGGCTCATATTCATAGCCGTCACATAGTCATATCGATAAATGAGACTAACCCGCCAAGAAAGAGAAGCAGTCACCATAACCAGCCTGATCATCGCCCTCCGCCTTTTAGGAATATTTCTAATACTCCCCATTTTCAGCACATATGCCATAAAATACCCCGGAGCAACCCTGACCCTTGCCGGAATAGCGTTCGGCATATACGCCCTAGCCCAGAGCATACTCCAAATCCCGTTCGGCTGGGCCAGCGACCGTTTCGGGAGAAAACCCGTCATTCTCGTCGGTCTCTTCCTCCTGGCATTTGGAAGCATCATCTGTGGAATAGCCGACAACATAACCCAACTGATCTTTGCCCGTTTCCTCCAGGGATGCGGTGCAGTAGGCGCGGTGGCCATGGCCGCCCTGGGCGACTTAACCCGCCCCCAAGTGAGGGCCCAGGCGTTCACTATAAGCGGCATAGCTATAGGAGTTTCATTTGTGGTAGGTCTTTTGGGCGGCCCATTCCTGGCGGCGCACTTCGGCTTCAGCAGCCTTTTCTACATACTTGCGGGACTGAGCATATTTACCATGCTGGTTACCGTACTCTTTTTTCCTGAAATCAAGTCGGACAACTCCAAACGGGAGGAATTCCGATTTTGGGGATTGATGAATCGTGTCGAAGTTAAGAAGCTTTATCTTTCCTCCTTCGTAGTCTCTTTCTGCTTGAACATGTTCTTCTTCATCTACCCCTTGAGCTGGACCCTTCGCGGTTTCGATGAAGGAGAGCTTTGGAAGGTGTACCTCCTGATTTTGATACCGAGCGCTTTGATCGTCTTTCCGTATGTCCGACATGCCGAGAGACAGGGAAAGCTGAGACTGCCGACCTGGGCTGGATGGTTTTTCATGATATCGAGCTTTCTTGTCTATCTGGCCGGAGGAATACAAAAATGGATGCTTTACGCAACCGGGAGCATTTTCTTCCTGGGGCACACCCTTTTCCAATCCCTGCTCCCCGCCTTTTTAACCCAGCGGGTGACGCCGGAGAACCGAGGCTCCGCCACCGGTCTATACAACTTAGCCAGCTTCCTGGGCTCGGCCGTAGGAGGGATGCTCGCCGGGGCGCTTTACGATTACAACCATAAGCTTCCCCTAGTCATCAGCCTGGTCTTTCTGGTAGCATGGGGATACATCGGCCTTCCCACCCCCCCTGACCCCGACAGCATGAAATAATAAGATGTAGGGAACGCACATGCTTCAACAGTGCTCAGCACAGGTGTGCGTTCGATACATTAAGCTTTCACATTGACTCAAATTACCCTGAGTGCTAGAATGAAAAAAGTGGAGGGATATAAGCGGAATGTCCGAAAAAGACCCTTTAACAAAGGCAATAGAGCTTTTTCAACAGGCTTACCAGTATCAAATGAACGGTCAATTAGACCTGGCCATTGAGTTCTATAAAAGATCGATAGAGGCCTATCCGACAGCCGAGGCGTACACCTTTCTAGGGTGGACATACAGTTTTCAGGGGAAGCTTCGAGAAGCTATAGCCGAATGCAAAAAGGCCATAGATACAGACCCCGATTTTGGAAATCCTTATAACGATATAGGAGCGTATTTAATCGAGCTTGGATATTATGATGAGGCCATTCCCTGGCTGGAAAGGGCCACTCTGGCTAAACGTTATGAACCTAGGCACTATCCCCATTTTAATCTAGGCCGTGTTTATCTAATTAAGGGTATGGTGAAGAAGGCGCTCGAAGAATTCCAAAAGGCTTTGGATATATATCCCGACTATCCCGCGGCTAAAGAAACAATTGACAAGTTGAAGTACACTCTGCAGTAACGGCAATTCAAATTGAGCCATACCATCTGTAAAATTTTGATGACCGGTCACAATATGTCATTAGCGAAACCTGTCCCCATGTAAGCGGGGAACATTCGGGCATGGCAGAGAGTAGTGAACCCCCGATTGATCTCCCGTTTAACCGGGTATAGGTATGAGACAGGCGTGGAATAATTGTTTTAATTCATCATGTGTACTGCTTAAACTCGTGTTAACCTAATTTCCTCATGGACATCAAAGACAAAGTCGCACTGGTCACCGGCGGGGCCAGACGTGTTGGTAGGGCCATTTCCCTCGGCCTGGCCGAGAAAGGCGCCAATCTAGTCGTCAATTACAACCACTCGGCAGAAGAAGCCAAAGAGGTTGTGAAGTTAATCCGCAAAATGGGAAGAGAGGCTATCGCCGTAAAGGCGGATGTCTCTAAAAAGCCTGAAGTATATAAGTTGGTGGATAAAGCTCTAAACCGGTTCGGGCGTATCGACATCCTGGTGAATAACGCCGGTATTTTCTTTCACACCCCGTTTCTGGAAATCCCGGAAGAGGACTGGGACTTATTCATGGACGTAAACCTGAAGAGCGTTTTTCTCTGCTCTCAGCGAGTAGCCATAACCATGAACAAACAGAGCTCCGGAAAGATAATCAACATCGCCGACTCCGCCGGCGGAATAAGGGGATGGAAGGACTATATCCCTTATTGTGTCTCCAAGGCCGGAGTAATAATGCTTACTAAGACCATGGCAAAGGCGCTCGCACCCAATGTCCAGGTTAATGCCGTCGCACCGGGGCCGGTGCTTCTTCCTGCATACTACCTCGATAGAGAAAAGAAACGGGCTATTGATAGCACCCTTCTAAAGAGAGTGGGGTCTCCGGAGGATGTGGCCAAGGCGGTGATATTCTTGGTTGAATCCGATTACATTACCGGTGAGATAATCGCCGTCGACGGCGGCAGCCTGATTGCGTTTCCATTACGACCCTGAAGAAAACGAAATTTATGATCTGGATTTTGATGATTACCATTAGGAGGTAAAACAATGCGTATGTATGATCCGCCGCATCCAGGCATTTTTCTGAAAGAAGAGGTTATAGAACCTTTAGGCCTGACCATTACAAGCGCCTCTCAGGTTCTCGGGGTGACCAGACCAGCCTTGTCCCATCTGTTAAATGGTAAGGCATCCCTGTCGCCAGAAATGGCCCTTCGCCTCGAAAAGGCCTTTGGCCTTAAGATGGATACTCTGCTAAGGATGCAGACATCATTTGATATTGCCCAAGCCAGAAAGACGGCCGGTAAAATAAAAGTAAAACGCTATGAAGCCCGGGCTTAGGCATTTTCCAGACCATGTGAAAAAAGACATCAAGTACTAGGCTAACTTTGGTACATAATCCTCTATGTAAAGTTTGAACACGCCGCTGCGTGTTCCTACATCGGGCGGAACCAAACTTGACAACATATCCACCCTTACCCATACTACCTAATCTCAAAATAATCGCCCCAAACCACCAGTAAACTAAGGTCAAAACTACATGGATTTAACTGAAGTTTTTAAAAGCACTCTTCTTATATCCCCGGAAATTTCATTGATACTCGCGGGCATTATCTTGATAGTGGTTGATCCTCTAATTAAAGGGGAAGGAAAGAGGCAGCTTTTCTGGATAGCGCTCCTCGGGCTGGCAGTTGGCTTTATTCTAAACCTGAACAGGTTCGACCAATCTGAAAGCGCCTTCGCCGGCGCTCTCTCTTTAGACAGTTTCGCCGCTTACTTTAACCTCATTTTTCTAATCGGCGCCTTCCTGGCTACTGTTCTATCCAAAGATTACGTAGAAAACATGAACTTAAGGTCTAGTGAATACTATGCCCTGATACTATTTTCCACCTCCGGCATGATGATACTTAGCTCCGCCCGGGAGTTCATGACTTTGTTCCTGGGCTTTGAAATAATGTCCGTCTCCGTTTACGTGCTCTCCGGTTTTAACCGGGCATCGGTACGCTCGGCCGAGTCCGGAATAAAGTATCTCGTCCTGGGAGGGTTCTCTTCGGCCATACTGCTCTACGGAATAGCCCTGGTCTACGGGGCATCGGGAACGATATTTCTGGACCAGATAGCATCCCGGTTTGATATAAATAACCCGCTATACATAGCCGGTACTGCGCTCATCCTAGCCGGGTTTATTTTCAAGATTGGCGCGTTTCCCCTTCACCAATGGGTCCCGGACATCTACGAGGGAGCCCCGGTTACCGTAACCGGATTTATGTCCGTAGGGGTTAAAGCAGCGGCATTCGCCATCCTGATAAGGGTTCTATTCGAGGGATTCTCCGGATTAGAAACCAACTGGACGCAGGTTCTATGGGTCGTTTCTCTCTTCACCATGACCATAGGGAACCTGGCCGCCGTTGTTCAGACCAGCATAAAACGTATGCTGGCCTATTCAAGCATCGCTCACGCCGGATATGCTCTTATAGGAGTAGTGTCCGCCTATGGAGGAAAAGAACTGGGCTTAAGCAGTGTGTTCTATTACCTTTTTGCATACACCTTCATGAACCTGGGAGCGTTCGGAGTCCTGGCCTATCTAGCAAAAGAGGGGAAGGAGTGTGAGACGTTTGACGATGTGTCCGGTCTTTGGCAGAGAAAGCCGCTCACCGCCTTAGCTCTGGGCGTATTCATGTTCTCCCTGGCCGGTATTCCACCCACCGTTGGATTCTTCGCAAAATATAGAGTATTCCTCTCGGCGGTGAAGGCAGAGTTCTACTGGCTGGCCATAATCGGTATATTAAACAGCGTCATATCTGCTTACTACTATCTGAGGGTTTTAGTCTATGCGTATATGAGGGATGAAAAAGTGGAATTTCCTTCTTTCAAGCCAGTTTCAGCCGTTGCCCTTACCATCCTCACATTGGGGACACTAATATTGGGAATCGTTCCCTTCTATTCGTGGGACCTGGCCATTAAGGCTGCGGGTGATTTCCTTCCGGCATTCTTGGCAAAATAGGTCACAAGCTTCAGAAGATAAAGGGAGAAATTAAAGGATAATGATTGTTACACTGGTATTTTTCATCGCCGGCCTGGTGCTTCTCATCGTTGGAGCGGAGGCCCTGGTGAGGGGAGCTTCACGGTTGGCGTCGGCTGTCGGTATATCTCCTCTGGTGATAGGGCTTACCGTCGTTGCTTTCGGCACAAGCTCGCCCGAATTAGCCATCAGCATCTTTTCGGCAGTGACCGGGAAACCGGACATTGCACTGGGCAATGTAGTAGGAAGCAATATATTTAACGTTTTATTCATACTCGGCGCTTCGGCCATCATCGTGCCCCTCCTGGTCTCACAACAACTGGTACGCCTGGACGTGCCGCTGATGATTGGAGTCTCTTTCCTAATGGTGATCATGGGTTATGACGGCAATATCGGTCGGATCGAAGGCCTCTTACTCGTCGGAATTGGGGTGGCATATACCATATTTATCATCAAGAAGAGCTACCAGGATAATAAAGCGGCGAATAATGAGGAAAATGAACAAACGGGCGAAAGTAAATCTACGGGAATTGGCAACTTGCCGGTTAACCTCGGTCTCATAATAGTCGGGCTGGTAATGCTGGTGTTTGGTTCCCGCTTTCTGGTGGATAGTGCAATTACCATTGCCGGGGCCATGGGAGTAAGCCAACTGATTATCGGGCTTACCATCATCGCCGCCGGCACATCGCTACCCGAGGTGGCCACTTCCATAATGGCCAGCATACGCGGAGAGCGCGATATTGCCGTGGGAAACGTCGTAGGAAGCAACATCTTTAACATTCTATTCGTACTAGGATTAAGCTCCATCGTCGCTCCCAACGGCCTTTCCGTCACCCCTTCTATTATGGGTTTTGATTTGCCGGTGATGATTGCGGTGGCTATAGCCTGCCTGCCTATTTTCTTCACCGGTAATCTGATTGCAAGGTGGGAAGGGTTTGTTTTCCTGGGTTATTACGTAGCATACACTCTCTATTTAATCCTCGATGCCTCCGAGCATGATTCTCTGCCCGTCTTCAATAACATAATGGCTTTATTCGTCATACCGTTAACCGTCCTCACCATCGCTATAGTGGTGTCCAGGGAAATTCACAGAAATCATTTTAGAGTGAATTGACGGTGTGTTTCATCTGACCTTGAACTAACCCCTTCATTAATGATAAACTGGTCATTAACAGTAAGTGGTGTGAGATAAAATGTAAGCTACAAGATTGGCTATTTATACCATCGCTAAAATAACTTAGAGAGGGAGGGAGCCATGAGAAAATATAATAAATTATTTGCCAATAACATATTTCATCTTACTTTAATAATTTTGTTATCAATCCTTATAGAATTTAATTCACAACCGGGCATAGCCCAAGCTCAGCACCAGGATGTAGCGGCTACGCAAACCCAACTGGCTGATGCAGAAGAACACGAGCATAGCTACTCCGGGACTATCTCCACGGAGGGCCTGGGCAAGGTTGATTTTTCGGTCTCCTGTAATGAACAGGCTCGGCACAAGTTCAACCGTGGATTAGCGTTGCTCCATCACATGATGTACGAGCAGGCAGAGAAGGAATTCGTATCCGCTTCGGAAGCCGACCCCAACTGTGCCATGGCCTACTGGGGCATCGCCATGACCATTTTCCATCCACTTTGGCCCGGACAGCCCAGCGCCGAAGATCTGACCAAGGGTTCGGCTGCTGTAGAAAAAGCAAAGGCGTTTAAGCCTAAGACCGAACGCGAGCAGGCCTATATTGATGCGGTCGAGGCATTCTACAAGGACTCGGATAAGCTTGATTATAAAACACGGCTTGTCGCCTTCGAGGCCGGAATGAAAAAGGTTTACGAGTCCTACCCAGACGATATCGACGCTGCCGCTTTATACGCGCTCTCCCACCTGGCAACAGCATCCAAAACCGACAAGACATTCTCCCACCAGAAAAAGGCCGGAGAAATTTTGGAAGTAATTTATAAGAAGGAGCCCACCCACCCCGGAGCGATTCATTACACCATTCACGCATACGACGTTCCGCCACTGGCCAACCGCGGGGTCGAGGCGGCCCGGAGCTATGACAAGATTGCCCCGGAAGTCCCTCATGCCCTACATATGCCTTCTCACATCTTTGTAAGGCTCGGATACTGGCCGGAGACGGCCTCCTGGAACCTTCGGTCTGCAGATGCGGCTTTGAAACAGCCGGTAAACGGCTCCATCTCTATACATTATTTACACGCCATGGACTACGTGATGTACTCATACATGCAGGAGGGAAAGGATAAGGAGGCGGAGAAACTGGTAAAAGAGGTGCTGGCGAACGAGAACTATCAGGATAACTTCATAAGCGCCTACGCCCTTGCTGCCATCCCTGCGCGGTATCCGCTCGAACAAGGGGACTGGACAAGCGCTTCTACTCTTGAAGTGAGAGTCCCTGCTTCGTTTCCCTGGGAGCGGTACCCGGCGGCAGAAGCGATTATCTATTTTGCCCGTGGAATAGGCGCGGCAAGAAACGGCGACCCCGCCTCCGCACAAAAAGCATTAAAGAGTTTAGAAGAACTCAAACAAGCAGCATTAAACTCCAAAGACGAGTATTGGACAACCCAGATTGAAATACAACGCCTGGCACTAGCGGCATGGACCGCTTATGCCGAAGGGAAGAAAGATGAGGCACTCAAGCTGATGCAGTCTGCCGCCGACCTGGAAGACTCTACCGACAAACACCCGGTAACACCGGGAGCAGTATTGCCGGCCAGAGAACTGCTCGGAGATATGTATATGGAATTAGGCAAGCCTAATGAGGCGCTGGCGGCGTATGAAGGCACATTAAAGCTCTCGCCAAACCGTTTCCGAAGCACCTATGGGTCGGCCAAAGCGGCCAAAGTTTCCGGTAACAATCAGAAGGCGGGGTTGTATTATGCGAAGCTTTTGGCGTTGACCGGAGAGTCGGACAGCGATAGGCCGCAGGTCAAAGAAGCTAAGGCATTCATAGCCCAGCAGGCGAAAGGTGGTTATTAGGCTTTGTTGTAGTTTGAATTGACATTTCCTCCGGAAGGGGGATCAAATAATGTAGAGACGCAAAATGTTGCGTCTCTACAGAATACATGCCCGATAAAGCGTGTCCATGAATACCTTGATCGGGGAACATTCGGTCATATAAGCTTTGGTAAGTATCCGGTAATTTGTCATTCCCACTTAACTTGCCCTCGACCTCAATTGGGGAACGGGAATCCCCCGATCTGTCATTCCCGTGAAAACGGGAATCCAGTTTTTTAAGTGATAGATCCCCGATTGATCCTCCGGTTAATCGGGGGACGGGGATGACATGTGCAGAGGACACCCGGTTGATCTCACGGTTACCGATGTCTGGGCACTGCGATCCGCTAATCAAAACAGGCTATCCACAAACTTGTGCTTATCTAATTTCTTCTCGTCGTAAATATGAATTACCTCCCAGCCCAGCCTGGTAAGGGCAGTGGCAATAAAGTTACGGTGGCACCTAAACCACAGAAGCTCGGCGCACATCACTGCCGTCCTCTTTTGTTTTGCAATCTCGATTAATTTCTCCAACTCATCCCTGAATTCCTTCGTTTCCGTATATTCCACGTACCCGCCTTTCCTGAACCCTCCCAGATTCTCAATCCAGGCGTATTCAATTCCACTTTCCGGTAGTTTGTTCTCAAGAACGTCTTTTTTAAACTGCGGATTATGCCGGGAAGTAGGAAACCGCCTCACATCCGCAAGGACTTTAATGTCGTAGTATTTTAGAACTCTAATCAAATCTTCGAGACTGCGGTTTGAGTGGCCGATAGTGTGGATTTGGTTATTTACTTCGTTACTCATTGATCATCCTCTATTTAACATACTGAAAAAATCCCCATCCAAAGTGAAATAGGATTCGCTAATTAATGTCGCTTTCTATAAGAAATCCCTGACGATGACTAAGCTTGGAAATTGACAGTCTATAATTCAACCCGGTCATCTGTGAAAAAGTTGTGCGGGTGACTTTCTACAATTGTTTATCCCTTCACTTTGTTTTTGACCCAAACTTTTGCCGGTAACCTTTCGGCCTAGTCACTTATAACCAGTCATTCAAACGAAAATGATGTATTTATGCTTAACTTCCGCTTACCTACCCATGTAAAGAACAATTGTTATAACGCCTCACACCTTGTAGTGAATTTCCCGGGCCATCCCGGTTTCCAGATGGTAAAGATTGTGGCAATGAAAAAACCATCTCCCCGGGTTATCGGTAAAAAATTCAAACGCTATCTTCTTTAAGGGTGGCACACTGACCGTATCCAAGAGGGGCGCATGGGTTTCCCCTGCTTTTAATCCCATTACTCGGAAGAAATGCCCGTGCAAATGCATGGGATGATACATGGACGTGGTATTGGTAAGTTCCACACGTACCCGCTCGCCCGACTTCACTATCAGCGGATCCGCTTTCGGATACACCTGATTTCCCATCATCCATACATATTTCGGCATATTCCCATCAAGGGTGAGGTTATATACACGATTGGGAGCCTCCGGAGGTAAAGTGGATACTGGTGAGACTAAATCATCAATATTTAATCCCCGTCCGGTAATTTTAGGAATCTCTTTTGATACCTGGCTTTTTGCGCCCTTAGTTCTTAATATTCCCAAGGCTTGTAGAGAGCCATCCTGCGCCACACCGCGTATGCCGAATGCCCCTGAACTCCTCAATCTTACCAGCACATCGTATCGTTCCCCGCTGGCAACCAAAATATTATCTACAGGAACGGGATTAACCGGCTGGCCGCTTACGTGCGTCACGGAGAGCTCATGGTCGTCCACCATGAAGTAGAAATAGGAGGAGGCACAGGCGTTGATGATGCGAAACCGAATTAAATCACCTGGTTTAGCCTTAAATTCCGACGGATTATTTATTCCATGTCCATTCATGAGAAAGCTAGGATAATTAACATCGGCCAGGTCCGGTTTTTCCATCTCCATCTCGCCGGCCATAGGCTTCATGCTTTGCTTGCGCAGATTGGGGACGATCTGATAGGGGTCGGAATGAAGCCAGTCGTTTATCATGATTACGTATTCCTGGTCGTAGGACATGGGTTCTCTACGTGGTTCAATGATAAGCGGGCCGAATAAGCCTATTTGCTCTTGCAACTGATAACGGGAGTGATACCAATAAGTGCCGGTTTGACGCACCAGGTATTGATATACGAACTCTTCCCCGGGATAGACCGGACGCTGGGAAATTTTCGGCACGCCGTCCATACTGCTCGGCAATATCAAGCCATGGCTATGTATCGTAACCGGCTGGTCTTCAAGCCCGTTCTTTACGACGAAGCGCAATAAATCCCCCTCGGTTACTCGAATCTCCGGCCCGGGTATTTGACCGTTTATGGTGAGCGCAGTGACCGGGGTACCGTCGGGATTTACCTCCTTTTTCGTAATCTCAAATTGATACTCCCTATAGGGCAAATTAACAGGCAGGGAGCCTGTCCCGGGAACGGCGGGAACCGTCTTATCCGCTTTTGCTAATGCGGGCATACCCGGCACATTCATACCCTCTACCGCAACTATTCCCAATCCGCTAAGTCGTAAGAAATTACGACGGGAGAGGCCGTTACCAGATGTAGGTTTATTGTCGCTTTTATACTCATCACTCTTCATATCAAGTTCTCCTCGATTATTTGTATCATCTAAAGTAGCTTTCACAAAGCTTCTTTTCTCGCTCTATTTATTTTTTTTACAGGCTTCTTGAGGAAAGCATTCATACAGGGTATATCTTCCAACACGAAAGAGTCTTTACTTGTACATAGAGAAATAAGGATAGAGCTGTTACGCTACAAAAATGAACTGCCCCGCGGTATATGGAACAGTTTGGATATTCAATTTCATGATACTATAGATAATCATCAGACAATCTCCAAGCCGCAGTGTATCAATACATACGCAAGTACTCTAACATGTCATTGCGAGCACATTCGCTCTGTTCAGTGTAAAATCAGCGAAGCAATCTGACACAAGTTGTCATTCTGAGGAAGCGAAGAATCTAATTGGATTGCTCCGTCGAGGAGTTTATCCTGAGTCTACCGAAGGACTCCTCGCAATGACAGCGGAAACCCCTGGGCAAGCCACCGGGAATTCTCAAGTTAATGAATAGGCTTACCAGAAACCTATGCCAAACATGTACCCTCTTCCTAACTTTGAAGTTCAGGTAAATTCTTATAATACTCTAGAGCCTCCGGGTTAGCCAGAGCGTCCTTGTTAAGCACCGGTTCTCCGTGGATAACATTCCTCACCGCCAATTCCACCTTCTTCATGTTGATGGTGTAAGGAATATCCCTGACCGCGATTATCTTTGCCGGAACGTGACGAGGAGAAGCATTTTCCCTTATGGCTTTTTTAATCTTGCTCTCCAGTTCCGAAGTGAGTTCCTTACCCTCGACTAGTTTTACGAATAGTATAACCCTCTCGTCATCCCGCCATCTCTGGCCAACCACGATGCTATCGGCAACCTCGGGAAAGGATTCTACCTGTCGATAAATTTCCGCCGTGCCGATTCTCACGCCGCCCGGGTTTAGGGTGGCATCGGAGCGGCCGTAGATGACTGCTCCGCCGTTCTCCGTAATCTCTATGTAATCCCCATGAGTCCATACGTTAGGATATTTACTAAAATAAGCATTAAGGTACTTCCGGTTGTCCGGGTCATTCCAGAAGTAAATGGGCATCGAAGGAAAAGGAGCGGTACAGACAAGCTCGCCCTTCTGCCCTATCACCGATTTGCCATTCTCATCAAAGGCTTCAACTTTCATGCCCAGTCCGCGGCACTGTATCTCCCCCGGATATACCGGTCCGATTGGATTTCCTAAAACGAAACATCCGATAATATCGGTACCCCCGGAGATGGAGGAAAGTTGTACATCCGGTTTTATATGCCGATAAACGTAGTAGAAGCTCTCTAGAATCAGGGGCGACCCGGTAGAGAGAATAGTCCTCAAACTACTCAAGTCATAATTATCGCCGGGTTTTATTCCTTCACTTTCCAGTGCGGCAATATACCTGGCACTGGTGCCAAATATGGTTATCTTCACATCCTCGACCAGTTTCCATAAAGCCCCCGGGTCAGGATGGAATGGGGATCCGTCGTATAACACTAAAGTTGCTCCCAGTGATAACGAACTAACCAGCCAGTTCCACATCATCCAGCCGCAGGTGGTGTAGTAAAAAATGACGTCTTCGCGTTTGAGGTCGGTATGGAGCTTTAACTCCTTAAGATGCTGGACTAGAGTGCCGCCTACGCTGTGCACCATGCATTTGGGCAGTCCGGTCGTACCGGAGGAGTACATTATGTAAAGGGGATGATCAAAGGGCAGTTGCTCAAACTCTAGAGTAGGGGCAAGGCATGCCTTGCCCCTACAAAATATGAAATCGTCATAGAGAATTGAATTGGGAATACGAGTTATATCTGGCTTTTTTTCTGTATAAGAAACTACTATAACTTTTTCGATTGAAGGCAGCTCCTTGATGATGCCGGAGATTCTTTCCAAAGAGTCAAACCTTTTTCCCTTGAAATAGTAGCCGTCTGCGGTGAATAACACCTTTGGCTCTATTTGTCCAAAGCGGTCAAGCACACCCTTTATCCCGAAGTCGGGTGAACAAGAAGACCATATCGCCCCGATACTGGTAGCAGCCAGCATAGCAACAACCGTTTCTATCATGTTGGGCATGAATCCGGCCACTCTATCTCCCTTTTTTACTCCGATATCGCGTAAGGACCTAGCCAAGCGGGCAACATTATCATAAAGCTCTGCATAGTTGACTACGACCGGTTCTTTTTCCTCACCCTTGAAGATTAATGCAACCCGGTCATCTCTATAGCGAAGAAGGTTTTCCGCAAAATTAAGCCTGGCGCCAATGAACCATCTTGCCCCGGGCATTTTAGTCAAATCATCGACAACGGTCTCATACCCGCTCGATGCCCTTACCTCTCCAAATTCCCACATCGCTTCCCAGAAGTCGGGAATACTCTCTATAGACCACCGGTAAAGCTCATCATAGTTACTGAAGTCCTTTCCATATTTCTTATCGACGAACTGCATAAAGCGAGTCATGTTGGCTTTTTTTATTCTCTCCTCTGACGGGGTCCAGAGCGGTTCTTTCATTATTTATCTCCCATATCCATAGTTGCTGTCTCCTCATTCATAAATATTGTAATAGCCAGGATTTAATCAAACGGACACCGCCTTAGCAAGTTGTATCTGATAGAATGATTTCACTTTTACTAAGGTCACTCTGAGTCTTTCTTAAACAAGGCCTGTCCTGAGCTGATCCCCGATTAAATCGGGGAAGGAGTAAGCTCAGCGAACCGCCTATCTTGTCATGCTGAACGAAGTGAAGCATCTAAAAATTAGATTCTTCGCTTCGCTCAGAATGACAGCGTTGAAAGTTACTTCCAGATTTAACTTATGCTGACATTGCCCGAAATCTCAAATTCTGACTATAAATATTGTATATTAATCTCGTAAGTATTCATAAGCACGGTTTCGATTCCAGATATTTTATTCATATTTTGCGTAAACAAAGGTGAATTATTGAAAAAATCTCGCCGTGAAATGTCCACTCGTTATGTAGGACTCGACCTGGCCGCGGTTAATCACCGCCCATCCGGATTTTGTACGCTTAGTAACAATCTAGTTCATACGAAACTACTTTTTTAGGATTCAGAAATCCTGGAGGAGATTGTTAATTTCAGACCGTCCTTGGTAGCAATAGATGCTCCTTTAACCCTTCCTCGAGGGCGCTGTTGCCTCAAGGACGATTGCTCCTGCCGAGGTAACGGTCATCTTCGAGAATGCGATAGGGCAGTGCGCCGCTTGGGTATCCCAATCTTTGCACTGAGCTTAGGTCCGATGCGGACGCTTACGATTAGAGGAACGAAAATTTGGGACTGGCTTGCCAGAGAAAGGATTCCGGTTGTCGAAACCTATCCCGGAGGGGCTCAAGACATTTGGGGAATTCCCCGGCAAAAGGACCCTGCCGGTTTAAAAAAGGGTTTGAAAAAATTCCGGCTGGAAGGGGATATCAAAAGAAGGAAGATCAGTTGCCACGAGCTTGACGCTATCACCTGCGCTATCGTCGCCCAAGAACATCACACCGGCCGTTCCTTAATCCTGGGCGACCCGGATGAGGGGCTGATGATATTATCATGGCGTATTTCTTAGCTGACTTAACAATCCGTTGTAGGTCTATGCATTCTCTATTGTTATGAAAGAATCACCACCTCAATCGAGAGCCTAATCTCCAGATGGGGGCAGTTTGACTTCGAGATGGTATTTGGGGGCCAGTTTTAAGAGCTTCTCCACAGTAGCCGGGTCGAATGGAGGAGGAGTTGTTTTGTCTTCCGCCGGCGCGCCGACTTCCTCGAAGAATTTCTCAAACCCGGCTGGTGTTAAAAGAAATACCAATCTGCCGATATCCCTGCCTACATTCTTGTATGTATGAAGCGTGCCTTTAGGAATGTAGATAAACGACTCGGGGCCAGCACTAAATGTAGTATCGCCATGCAAGAACGAAAACTCCCCCTCCAACACATAAAAGGTTTCATCTTCTCGATGATGTATATGCGGCGGTGGTCCGTTCTGAGGTTGCACCGTATTCTCGACCAAAGCGAATGCCCCTCCAGTATCATCCCCGGTCAGTTTGAACGTATAAAGGTCGCCAAGCAACCAGTACGATTTCCCTTCGCCCGGTCTCAACGCAATTTTCTTGTCGTTTCTAATCCCACCATTATTATTAATCGAACTCATCCCAGCCTCCTTTTCATCTAGTAAAGAATGGAAGGCATCCAGACATCTTGAGGAGGCTCGTACGGCCCTACCGCCATCAGGTTCATAACCTTTATCGCCCTACATCCATTCCTCAGAGCAGTACGGAAAAACTTTTCCTGACGGAGTGGGCAGAAAAAGCGGGCAAACTCAGGCGGAATTCGACGGGCCGACTCTCCGATGAGCGCAAGGGCATCCTCCTCGGTCTCTGCAACTCCATGACCAAAAAAGCCAGGCAACAAATAACCGGTCACACGCCCGTCACGCTCCCTTAAAAACGCAGGGAAACCATAAACAAACGCTGAGGCAACCTCGTTTATTCGGCTGACCTTGTAAATTCGTCTGGATAACCCTTCGATGACGGCCAGGTCATTCTCCGTGATTGAGCGCACTGTCTGATCAGCCTTCGATGCAGGTACTGCTTCCATCAGGACTACCGTCTCTTTCACATCAAAACCGAGTGAGGTATATAAGGAAAGCGATGCCATGTTGAATGAGTCCTGGAGTAATCTAATTTTTTCTATGTTATTCCGCTTCGCATAATTCACCACACCCTCCATTAAAGCCCTTCCGATACCCCGTGTCTGGCAAGCTGGGTCCACGGTGATCGGGCCTATGCCAGACACCTCGTCCATCAAAGATGAAAAGTTTGAGCCCACCGGCTTTCCCTCCAGGAGTGCAACAACCCCATAAAAATCCTTACGTTCGACAAGCATACCTACCACCTTAATGGCCAATTCGACATCCGGAAAATCCCTCGGAAAAACATGCTTATCATGAATGGACTTGAATGCCTCAAAACATATTCTTCCTATTTCATTTATGTGCTTAGGTTCCGCAGGAACTAATTCAAGAGCCAAGTTCACTTCTCCTCAATCATAATTGTAGCCTTTAATATGACCAACTTAATAACCCACCTTTATTTTATTTGTCATCTTTAATTTATCCTGACTTCAAATCAGGTCTTCAACCTTGAGTGGGCCGTCCGCATTCTTCCAAGCGGTTTCGAATTCCTTCTGTACCAGTTGAGAGGAGTATCCCTTTCCCTGGGCCTTTAAACTCTCGGACAGGCCGAATAGCGAGCGGCCGCTTCTCGGATTACGTTCCAAGTCGGCACGAAAAACCCCTTCCGCCTCTGCATAATCACCATTCAGTAGAAGGACGGCGCCGAGCGATTCCCTCACCGGTATATACCAGCCGGGAGGCTCGGCGTAATTGAGAGCGTCTTCCGCCTCCGCTGCCTTTCTCAAAATTTCGATTGCCGATTTTTTATCTCCCCGGGCTAGCGCTATTCTGGCATCAAGAACCATTCCGGCGATATTCAGTACGCTGCTAGCACTATTGAGGTCCCAGGTTGCATCTCCAGGCACTGCCTTCGCTACGGATGCAAATTGAGTTCGTTCATTCTCCGCTTCATTAACTTTGTCCGCTGCCGCATAGGCCATGCCCCGGGCGAAATGCCACATGGCCGTGGTGATGAGCATACCCGAATCCGGCTTTGGCGACGCTAAGATGTCGTCCCATCGTCCGAAACGAACCATGATGAGAGTGGAGGTGGGCATGAAAAATTCAAGCATGGGCATTTCCTTGACGTGAGGACCGACGTGTTCCCCAAGCTGGTCTGCCGCCCTCTTCGCATCCAGATACCGGCCTTGCATAGCATGGGCCACCGATAGGAAGTGAAGGTTATGGCTGTAGTACATGAGCGGATATATGCCCTTCACCCCGCCGTTCTTGATGTAGTCACGGTCGGCCTCCGCCCCCTCCAGGTTGGCTTGAACGGCAGATTTATAATCGCCGGTACGCATGTAGATATGAGCAGGCATGTGCACCAGATGGCCTGCCGACGGTGCCAGTGTTTTAAGCCTCTCCGCACTTGGAAGTGCCCTACCCGGCGTCGATGAGGCTTCGACAGCATGAATGTAATAGTGATTGGCGCCTATGTGGTCAGGATTTCTATCGAGAACCGATTCTAGCACTAAAATGATTTCTTCCGTGCCCTCGGCCGGGGTTCCGTCTTTATTCCATAATTGCCAAGGGCGTAGATTCATCATACTCTCGGCATAGAGCGTGGCCGCATCCAGGTCATCAGGATAGTTCTTAGATAATTCCCCCATCGCGTTCTTGTAGTCCAAAGCTAATTTATTCAAATCCGCTTCCGGGTCGTTTGAGTATCTTTTTGCCAGCGCATTGATATAGGCTTTTTCCTGGTCAGGCGCATTCGTAGACAACTGGATGGCCTTTTGAATAGCCTCATACGCCGCCTTCTCCCGTTCCGGGTCTGCCGGAAGATTGATATTAGCCCCGAGCGCCAGGGCTATTCCCCAATAGGCCATAGCTAAATTGGGGTCAAGCTCGGCAGCGCGTTTAAAAGAGCGCACCGCCTCATCATGATTAAACGCATAAATCAAAGTGAGTCCCTGGTCAAAAAAACGCTGAGCATCCGGGTTTGTAGTCGAGACCGGATGATGATGGTCTCCCATGCCGTATATCAACTCGGCTTTGTTAGTTTGATCGGTAGAATGGTGCTCCTGGCACATAGCTGAGCCTGAAATCAATAAAAAGGTAACGGCTAAAATCATATGTCTCATCTTAACCCTCCTTTTTAACTAAATGAAGAGTTAAAAATCCTAGCAATTTAATCCAAGTCTTTAAGGTTCACCAAGGGTTTCTTTTATGACTACATCTAGGTCGAGTAACGCTTGCTTGCAGTTCCCAGTGAAGCTAGAACCGTGCATCGTTGCCAACGTTTTCGGCTCGAGTTGAGCTAGCCTACTAAGAATCTTATGTGTTTGAGGTGTATATGGCATATAATAGGCAAAAGGGCTGGCCTGCATTTCAAGCAGCGACTTTTGTGCTCTCCCCACCACATCCGAATCAGTTAATGGTTCCACTTCCCCGAAATGGGTAAAAAGATCAGAACACAGCAGGGTCTTATTTTTCTCCTCAAGCATCACCCCGGCATCCCAACCATGTGGAAGATGAACAGTCGAGCAGAACCGAAAACGGTACTTACCGGTAGCAAGCATCTCGCCGTCTGCCATACCCTTCGCCGGCCTTATCGCAAAGTCATTGACGCTAACCAACGCCCCAACCACACTACATACCGCCTGGGCGGAAGGAGCTACCTCGAGCCAATGATTCAAAGCCCCGCACTCGTCCGATTCAAAATGGCTGAAACCAATCCACTTAATCTCTGACGGTTTAATTATGGTTGACACTGCTTCCCTTAACTGAGGAAACATAGCCTTTAAGCCAGTATGAAATAAGAGGGGTTCGTCATCTTTCACCAGAAAGTGATTGAACTGAAGGTCATACTCAGGGACGTATATAGAGATTCGATAAAGATCAGGGGCGATTTCATTAATTTTTGTCATATTAATCCTCCATTTAACTGTAGTTAAACCCTAATTCCGAAAATCAAAAATTTTCCAATTTTGCGGTTATCTCTAAAGCCACTTCATGTGGAGTAAGATTCTCCGTATCTATGACCAAATCTGCTCTTTCGTATAAAGGAATCCTCCCAGAAAGAATCTCAACCGCTTTCTTAAACGGGTCTTCTACTTGAAGGAGCGGACGTGTAGTGTTGTGCTTAATTCTGTTCCAGAGAGCCTCTGCCGACGCCTTCAAGTAAACTGTAACTCCGTTCTCCCTCATGGTATCCCAATTCTCATCCCGAAGAACTATACCCCCGCCTGTGGCGATTACCTGCGCTCCATTTCCGGAGACAACTCTAAGCATTTTTGTCTCGGCATCCCTGAAATAGTCCTCTCCCCACTTTGAGAATATTTGAGAAATAGTCATACCCAGCTCTTTCTCTATCCTATCGTCAATATCCACAAAACCCATCCTGAGACTTTTAGCCAGTATTCTCCCTACACTCGTTTTTCCAGCGCCCATGAAGCCGATGAGGTAGATGTTATTTAAGTTTCTGTTCTTATTCACGATTTCAAATATCAGATCACTGATAAATATGAATAATCGCCAGGCTTCTAGTTCCGAGTTTTGCGTTTCGTGTTTGTTTATACCCGAAACTCGGAAACTTGAAACCCGAAACCGGTTTAGTCAACCTGGTCATGACTAACTACTACAACTTCTCGATTAACTCCCTGATATCTCTCTTTCCGCCCCCACCCGTCACGAGCTTCTCCACATATTTCCCGATTATATCGCATTCTATGTTAACCATCTGCCCTTTTTTCATGTGCGAGAATATCGTAGCCTCCTGTGTGTACGGAATTATATTCACTGAAAACCTGTTTCCATTCACTTCGTTTACCGTAAGACTAACGCCGTCAACGGCTACCGAGCCTTTCTCCACTACGTATCTAGAAAGCCCTTCCGGGATAGAAAACCATACCTCGATTGATTTTCCCCTATTCGCCGTGGATTCTATCTTTCCTACCCCATCTATATGCCCGTTGACGATATGCCCGCCCAGCCTATCCCCTAACTTAAGGGAGCGTTCCAGGTTTACCTGGCTCCCGACCTTCAGCTTGGAAAGGTTAGTCCTGGCCAAGGTCTCTTGCGAAGCTTCGACGGTGAACGTGTTTTTCCGGACGGAAGTCACGGTCAGGCAAGTGCCGTTTACAGCGATACTCTCTCCGAGCTTTATTTCCTTCGCGTCAATATTTTTTACCTCGATGGTAAAAAGAACCTCTTTAGCGCGGCTCTTTATATCTCTAACCTTACCCACGTCCTCAACTATACCGGTGAACATAATTATCTACCTCTCTTCAGGAAGAAAGCATCGAATAGGATTAAGATTACGCCGATAGTGATTGCCGAATCGGCGACATTAAAAGGAGGCCAGTGATACCGGGTATCACCAAACCAATGAAAATCTATGAAGTCGGTGACGTATCCCAGCCTGAATCTATCGATGGAATTCCCTATAGCCCCGCCCAGGATAAGAGATAGAGAATAAATCAGAATCCTATCTCTAGGATCGGTTTTGTTAAGAAAAACAAAAATTACTATGACTGCAAGAACCAGCACCAGGACAAAAAGGGGCATCCTCAAATTCTCGGGCAGGTCATTAAAAATTCCGAAAGCCGCCCCTTTGTTCCGGATATGGGTTATATCCAGGAATGGCAGCACCGGTACCCTCTCTAAGAGGGACAGATTCGCTCTTATCGCCCACTTGGTTATCTGGTCTGCTATCACAATGAATAATGAAACAAAAATGACGACTTTATATTTATTCATTCCACTAGATTATATCGGACAAAGAGATTACTTCAACAGATTTTATCTTGATTTAGGTGTCAGCATGTACCGGTCCACAAAAAACTGTCACCAGATTTTATCGAAGCAATACAAACTATGGGAAATAACCTCCTGAAGAAATAATCAGTAGGTATTCTAATCTAACTAAAATTGAACCACCTCAGCATCTCTCGACACTGCTCAGAGTCTGCTCTGAGTACGTTCGATGAATTCGGTGCAAATTCCACTGAAGGAATAAGGAGTGAAAAACCCGTTCGTCCTGAGCGGAGTCGAAGGACGAACTCCTCTTTCTTTAAATCATCCTTCCATACTTATTTAGTTTAGACGAACCAATCCCTTATACCTCGGACAAGTCTGAGATATACTAGAGTTGTATTGGAAGGAATGCATAACTCAGAAAGAGTTGCTTTTACTTCCTGCCTTCCGCCCACCGGCATCTTTCCATAAAATCGAGGGCAAAGTCCTTTAATGCACCGTCCTGGTTTGTTTCCACTATACGATAAAATCGGTACATCGCACCAGCATAATCGCCTACCGCAAAAAGTGATACGCCGAGAATACGGGAGTTCTCCTGTTGCAGGTTGATCGATGGAAGGAGGAGCAAATCGGCCTCGGTAAGGAAGGGTACCGCCATCCAATAGTTTTTATCCGCATAGAATATTCTTCCGAGAAGGTAATAGGCAGGGGCGTAAGAGGGAAAATCTCTTATGATTTCCTGAAGCACGACTACTTGCGTAAGCTTGTCCCTGGTGCCGAAGTACTTACGCATCTTCTCCTCAATTTCCCCTCCAGCCGATATGGAGCTAAGCTTTATTTCCAGCTCCCTTTTTATATCATCGGGTAGTGTTTTTTCTAGAAGTGAACGGAAAACGGACTCTGCCTGCCCTGCCTTACCCGACTGCCATAATGCGTTTCCGCGAAGGTTCTCCAGGATATTCTTATCCACTGCCGGAACGGAGTCTGCTCCTTCGACTATATCAAGAAGCTTATCGTAGTCCTGGTCATAGTAATAAACATAGGCCAGGCTGTCTATAAGCACAGGGTCCTTACCGCTATAATTCAAGGCCTGGATGAAGTAATTCTTAGCCTCGTACAAATTGCCCCCGTTTAGCGCCCTGAAGCCGGCCTCTTTCAAAGCAGCTACCTTCCTGGGACAAGTGGCCTTGAAAATACTGGGCTCGCTGAACCTGTACTCGGCCAGGATGGGTGCATTCTCCGGAATGGGAACGGTGCTGAGAAAGGCCTTCCATTCGGAGATCAGTTCATCAAGGCTCTTTCCATAAACCGAAAAATCTCCGGTTCTATAAACGGTCTTAAATTTTTCAATTCCATAGGTATCGATCAGGTAGCGGCAAAACGAGCCCATCAGGGTGTAACTTTTCTTGGGCGGGGCATACCAGAAACCAAACCCCACCATATCCCTAACATCCGGTGCAGTACCGGCTTTAAACATCGACTCCGACCATTGATGAGGAGTAAGCCCGTTAGCAACACCCCAATCAGCGGCAACGGCCAGTCCCTCCAAGAGACCGACCTTGGGACTTATCCTTAAAACCCTCATGCCAAACTCGGACGACATGACGTGGGTGAGCTCGTGTTTAAGCACCGGGTTTGGGAATGAATCGTAAACCAGGTGTATTTCCCTGTGAATCGGGTTGGCGATGGTTGTTTCCCCGGCCCCGATTAGTCTTTTCCTCATCTGCTCATTCGGGTAGATGTAGGACTGAATCTTCTCCTCTGATTTGATATCAAGAAAATGCTTCAGTTGGTTGTAGCGCCATTCATGGTCGCCAGCAATCAGGTCTATTTGCTTGGCTTCCGGCGTGCCGGGGACGTAATAAATCACAAAATGCTCGGTTTCAAGGGAACCCTTCAGGAAGTTCCGGGTAATGTAATCCCGGGTGTAGCTCACTCCCAGTTCCTCCCTTTTTACATGAAAAACGGCCAGGAGCAGAACAATAAATAAAAGGCCAAAGATGCTTCCCCACCTCACCGCACCGAACCTTAAACCTCGTATGAGTTTCAACAATAGCAAGAAAAGTATGCCCCAGCAAACGACGCTTAACCGGTATATCACCAGTGTAGGGGTTATCGGTATTGCCTGGTCATAGAGCGGGCCCGGGAAAAAACCGACCACCGCATTATAGAAAAAAATGGGCGGATTAACGTAGAGTTGCCAGAGCGAGTAGCAAATCGTGCCGATCAGTATAATAGCCCCCAGAAAAAATCCTCTTCTGGGGAATACTATTCCCAGAAAAAGACCCAACGAGGTGGAAAAGAAAACGGTAACGACCGGTATCAAGACATAGAAGATTATTCCCTCCTTTATATAACAGTCTTTCCTGACGATAGAGCTTATGGACGCGATACAAAAAGGGAGGGCAATCAGTATGAAATTAATTATGAAGATAGAGGACGCCAGGTCTGAGAACCTTCTCTCCTTAGCGAATCTTTTGCTAAGGTCTAGGTTTATATATTCGGCGGAAATAAAAACCGAAATAAATGCGGCGATGAAAGCAATCACTATAGAGAATTCAAACCCTAGAGTTCCCACAAGCGGAAAAAAAAGCAGTATGAACGATACGAAAACTATTATGAATAGCGATATGAGCACTCTATTTGAAAAGAACATTTCTACGAAGGTCAATTGGGTTTAATCCCTGCCTACTTAAATTTAATTCCGTGATTCAAAAAGTAATTTAGTCAACCGCAGATAGAAATATACTACAAATCCGATATTTGAGATACCACTGCCTGGAATTATTTCCCTTTCCAATTTAATTGCTGCCCCATCAATTAATCCAAACACAACTATATAACCGTATATATAGGAAAAGAAATTTAATTATAGGAGGAGATGACATGTACATTCTCTCAACAAAGCTTAAAGCGGTCTCGATGGCCTTAACGCTGATGCTCGTTACGCTAATCGGATGTGCATCCGCTACCAATAAGGAGATGACCAAGGAATCAGTGGAAGCTACGTCCGCTACCCCTGCGGCAGCGCTCCGCACCAAACTTAACGGCCTACTCCAGGAGCATGTATTCCTGGCCGCTGACGCTACCGGAGCGGCGCTTGGCGGGCGCCAGGCAGAGTTTGAGGCGGCAGCGGCAGCCCTTGACGGCAACTCGATTGACCTGGCCAATGCGAACGGCTCGGTATATGGACCTGAGGCCGGTGAGGCATTTCTACCGTTATGGAGAAAGCACATAGGGTTTGTTGTCGACTATACCACCGGGGTAGCCACAAATGACAAAGCCAAACAGGACCAAGCTGTTGCCAACCTCATACAGTACAGCCAGGATTTCGCCGCTTTCATAAACTCGGCCAGCCCTTCGCTCCCGGTGGATGTCGTGGCTGAGTTGGTCAAGGGACACATCCTAACCCTGAAGGAGGTCATTGACGCACAGGCGGCCGGCGATTATGGGAAAGCATACACTTCTCTTCGCACAGCGGCGGCCCACATGCCCATGATTGCTGATGCCCATGCCGGGGCTATCGCCAAGCAGTTCCCGGACAAGTTCCCTGGATCGACCGACTCTTCCGCCGCCACACTCCGTTCTAATTTGAATCTCCTCCTCCGTGAGCACGTTTTCTTAGCCGCATCAGCCACCGGGGCGGCATTAGGCGGTAGGCAAGCCGAATTTGAGGCAGCAGCGGCAGCCCTTGACGCCAATTCCGTTGACGTAGCCAAGGCAATTGGCTCAGTTTATGGGGCAGAGGCCGGTGAAGCGTTTCTTCCGCTGTGGCGTAAGCACATCGGCTTTGTCGTCGATTATACCACTGGTGTAGCAACGAAAGACCAGGCAAAGCAGGAGAAAGCAGTTGCCGATTTGGTACAGTACACCCAGGATTTTGGTGCATTCTTAAACTCTGCAAGCCCCGCCCTACCCACAGATGTAGTGGCTGACCTGGTAAAAACACACGTTCTAACTCTCAAAACGGTGATCGACGCTCAAGCTGGAGGAGATCAAGCCAAAGCCTATTCTGACTTAAGGACGGCAGCCAGCCACATGCAGATGATCGGCGACCCGCTGGCCGAAACCATAGTCAAACAGTTCCCCAATAACTTTGCTATGAAGTAAATTGTTGCCTAAAAAATTCGCTCCAGGAAGTAACAGGCAAATCTTTAAAGCCTGTTACTTCCTGTGTGAGGGCTAACGAATGAAGAATCTCATGCTAGTTTTACTCATGGCTGTAATACTCACAAACAATTTAACCAACCTTTCAGCCTTTACCGGAGATACCAAACAATCTAATACTACCAATGTGGACATAAAACTTTTTACCTATAAACCAAAGACGCTGCAAGTCGAAGTTGGCACTACTGTGGTTTGGACAAATGGAGATGCAATAGAGCACAGCGTTACAAACGGCACGCCGGATAAACCGGGGGATGCTTTTGATTCCGGCTTTTTCACGAAGGGACAAAGCTATTCATTCACATTTGAGAAACCCGGAGAATATCCTTACTTTTGCAAGAGGCATAATTCAATGACCGGTGCTATCAAGGTGATTCCTTAAAACTATCTCTGACAATGATTTGTATATAGGTACATGCGCTCCTCGATTTTATCACCCACTACTCAACTGAAATTTAACAGGAACCGTTACCCAACTGGAAATGGGTTCTCCGTTCTTCTTTCCGGGTATAAATATCCAATTCTCAACGGCCTTCATGGCCGATTTATCCAGCATCTCGTAGTTTGACGACTTTTGCAGTTCAATCTTTCCCACCCTTCCATTTTCCAGAACCCAAACCTTCAGTAGAACTACTCCCTCGTAGCCTTTTCTCCTGGCTATCATCGGGTAATTGGGCTTCGGGTTTATCTTGTAATCCGGATAGGCAAGCTCATCACTCTTTTGAGAATCATGACCGGATATATACTCCGTTACCTGCTCACTGATACTTGTAACGGTGGTGTTTTCAACCTTCTCTATCGACTCAAAAATCCCATTTCGGGTCGGATTTGTTTCGCTTTGCTCGACTACAGGCTCGTTAACCTTCTTTGCTATTTCTTTTTTCTTCTGTGTTTCCCTTTTTTCCTTGATAGGAACAACTGGCTTTTCAACCCTCTTCTCCGGCTTGGGTAGTTCTTTAGGAAAAGACTCTAAAGAGTTTGTTCTTTCGGAGGGGTTTGTATAGGTGGCGACGATTCCTACCTCAATTGGACTTGGTCTTGTAAACTCCTCTATGGATTCCACCAGAAAAGCAGAAGCTAGAGACAACAAAACGATATGTAAAACTAAGGATATTATGAGGAAATTCCTGAGATTGATACCGAACATAAAGTTAACCCCGTATCCTGCGTAGATGCATTCTTAATTAATCAAGCCTAATAATCCATCCTTTTCGTTTCCATATAAACTAAACAAAACCTAATATAATCTCAACCGCCTAGATTTCGCTCAATCCGCACCTTTAAGACTGAAATGCTGGACTATAGTCTTCGTTACCGGAAATTGCTCCTCGTGCCATGAAACCACAAAATCGCCATCCGCTGTTGTTGAGATATCAGGAGCATAAGCCTTTACCGCCTGAGAAAGCACCCGAATGGGACTAAAGCTCTTCCCCCGGTCGGTAGTGTATCTCAATAGAACCCGGCGGCGAACCGCAGTTGAATCTTCCCAGACCATAACCGCCTGGCCATCTTTATTAACCGCCATTCGCAGATGATCGGGAATTGAACCGGCAGATTCGTCTAAACGCTTTGGCGGGGAGAAATTCTCACCATCCGATGAAACCGCGAAGAGAAGACTTGGCTTTTCACCGTTTCCCTCGGTGTACCAGACGACATACTTATTCCCTTCCCGGTCAATGGCTACACTGCCGCCCCGATGCGGGCAGGCATTAATCTTCCATCCGTCGGCATGAACGAGCCTTGGCTGGGTTATTAGACCGCCTGAAGATGCTGCCATCACCATGTCGCGTATGTTCTCCGGGAACACTTTCCTCCAGAGAACGGCTACCTCGTTTTTGGGGCCTGTAGCCACATCTATACGACAGCAAACACAGGTGCTATCGTCCAGCTTTACAGTCCTATCAATCTTAGTGCCCCTATCAATAATACGTGCCAGAAAAGTAGCCGGATTATTCCAGCCTTCACGGCTGTCTATCCAGGATATATACAATGTACCATCGGGAGAGACGTCAAGCCCCTCGAACGAGTGGGAAATAGGAAGGTCTTCGTTAACGCGCAAATGATGGTCAATGCTCAACCTTCCATTCGATGACCGGGATATATAAAGGTCTGATGCAAACAGCACCCCTTCCGGCATTGGTTTTTTCGAGGACCATGAAACGTAAACCTCTCCTCCAGGCCCTGTTGCTATCCCCGGTGCCTGGTGAATAGAATCCGCACTGGTGCCATCCGGATTGACCCGGACAAACTTTCCTTCCCCCTCCCCGGGACTGGTTATGTAAACATTGTTAGTCTCCCCATCCTGTGAAATCCAGGCTATTAAGGTCTTCCCTTCCGGAGTGACCGCGACTGAAGCATCGGAGATATGTACTTCGTGTCCCTTGCCGGGATGGGTTATTTCATAGCGAGGTCCCAAGCTAATATTCTCCTCCGAAGCTTTTGAGCAACCGAAGAGCAAGAACAGAGAAGCGAGGAGAAATAAGATTGAAAACAAACGAATGAACCCCCCTGTAAGCTGCCGAGTATCAAAACCTACATAAACAGACTTATATGTCATTGCGAGGAGTCCTTCGATTTCACTCAGGATAGACTCTGCGACGAAGCAATCTAAACCAGGAAAAAATGAAGAGATTGCTTCGCTCCGCTCGCAATGACAGTGGGATCCCCGTGGTAAACCACAACTAATTCTCAAGTTAGATCTAATTCTACTCAATTTTCCCTCCTCAGTTTAATTCCATCCCCATTGAAGGCCGGCATAGAATGCCCGTCCGTCCCCTGGTTCAAAGAATCTTCCATCCGCCGAATCAACTACCACCGCGGAAACATAGTTTTTATCGAAAAGGTTACTCGCCTCAAAGAAGGCCAGTAGATTCCAGGGTTTATATTTCCATCCCAGCTCGAAATTGAACAAAATGTATGGGTCCGTTTTCACCGTATTCTCGCTATTGACAAAATAGCCCTCGGGAATCGCCTCGATATTAGGTGCTATCCACAATCCTACCGGATTATCGTAGCGTAGCTCGCTCCGAATATAGTGCCGAGGCGCGCCGGGAAGGTCGTTGTCGCCAAACTCAGGATCGTTGACAAACACAAAGTATGAGAACGTATAGGCGTTTCGTATACCCAAAGAATCGCCGGTATAACCAAGCCCGATACGCGGCAGTAAATCCTTCATCAGTACCACGTCTAACCCGAACTCAATACCGGCATGTCTGGAACGAGGGATGTTTTGGAAACGAGGGATGGTGAAAGGCGCGTCCGGGAAAGGCAAGATATTGACGTTCTGTATCTCGTCCCAGAGTTCTATATCGTATACCGATATGTCCCATGCAACCCTCTGGTACAACTCACCCCGGGTCCCCAACTCAAACTGCCAGGCCTTCTGTGCCTTGAGCTCACCCAAATCTCCGTCGAGCTGCCCCGGTGCGGTTAGCTCGATCAAAATAGGAGGCTCGTAGGCGCTACTGATGTTGCCAAAAATCTGCACGGTCGGAGCTGCATTCCAAATAAAGCCAAACCTCGGAGTAACCGAAAAGAAATCAGTGGAGTCCGAATCATCCGGGCGCGAATCCTCGTCCGCAAAGAAATGGTCGTTTACCGAGAATTCGTAATACTGCATCCGCCCGCCAAATACTAAAGTGAAGTTTTCCGTCACATCAAGCTGGTTTTCAGCACAAAGAGCAACACTGGTAGCCTTGGCAAGCTGGTCTTTAACCTTCTCACCGCGTTTGCCAAAATCATTCGCAAAATTCAGGTCATCCAAATTTGTATAAGCAAGTTGAAGACCTATGGTCAGCCGGTTGCCATGTCCAGAAATGGGTGCTGACACAAGGTAGCGAAGCTCTCCGCTAACATTATAGGTATCATTATCGATCACTGCAAAGCTCAGCGGATGGTCTAAGTCCAGAAAATTAAACTGCGTATTAAATTCGAGAACCTGATTTGTCGTCAAGGGGTGCCACACGGTGAACGCGGCACGGTAATAGTTGTAGTCGTGACGTTCATCAAATAGCACGCTATCGGGATTCGCCTGTCTGGGGTTCTCTTTAAACTCTTCTAGGGTAAGCGCCCCCGGCAGTTCTTCATCATTCCTCACATAATTGAAATCGAAACGAAGCCTCGTCCCATTCGGTAATTGGTAGCCGATGTTGGAATAAATGCGCCTTCGCGCTTGTTCGCTATGCTGCCGGTAATTATCGAACAACTCGGTATCGCTTCCCGCCAGATAAAAATCTACCGGTTCGTAAACCTGCCCGGTCCCCAGGTAGCCCTTCAGGAATCCAAAAGAGCCTGCCTCACCCCTAGCCTCCACCAGGTCGGCGTCATAGCCTGTTTTAGTTACCACATTTATTGCCCCTCCCAGTGTGTTTGCTCCAAAACGAAGCGCATTGGCACCTTTGTACACCTCGATTCGCTTTGCGGAAAGGAGTTCCAGAAGCCCAAAAACTCCGAAACCGTCGGCGTTATTGATGGCAAAACCGTCTATTAGTATATTCACCCCGCGAAGGTGAAAATTGTTGCGTAGCCCAGAGCCCCGGATGGATATCTGGCTCTCCTCTGCTCCGAAACGAGGTCTAATAAAAACACCCGGTATGAAATCCAGGACATCCTTCTCGTTAAAAGCACGTGATTCTTCGATGGCCTCTTCACCAACGAAGCCTACCCCCCCCGGCGTGCGTTCGAGCTCATCACGTGCCTCCTCCTCCGAGAGTTCTCGGTCCGGTCTTTCTCCGAACTCAACGGGCGGCGCATCCACGACAACCGGCGGAAGCCGGAAAATCTCCGGCTCCTCTTGGGCATACGCAAGTGCTAACGTAAAACTGATTAATACCAAGATTAGTATCCCATACATAGTAGTTCTCCTCCTTGATAAGAGATGGTCAAAAGTGAAGGGGCAAATCACCGCACTCACGCCAGGAACCCAACCGTGGTGAGAAGATTTACACCCATGAGTGATTTAACTTGTGCAGATTCCAGGAACTACTTATGAAAGGATTGGAGGAGAACGGACGGAGAGGATTTTACTAAATTCATTTTGGTAAAGGCTTTCCTCTAGAGGAAACAAATAAACTGAATATTGATTAGTCAAAGCCTTGAGAGAGGGTTTAAAGCTGACAAATGAGCCGCTTTGAATACCCCTGCGGTTAAAGCAGAAGCAGTGCTTTTCTGTCCCTTCATTGTTCTCAGATTTGGTTATGTGCTTAATTACATGGGATAAGTGATTTTGAATAGAGTGTGAAGGACAGCTCTGGATTGAGTAAGATGCCGAGTGCTCAACTATTGACGGCGGAACGTAAGGCTGAATTGCATAAGATAAAAAGTTGATAGAAAAGGCTATCGAGAAAGCAAAAGAAACTAATCGGGGAATGTACCTCGCATACATGACTATTTTCTACACTCTAATTAATATATTCTGGAATTACAAGTTTAGATGAAAATTTATGAAAACGGTTCACTTTCAATTTTTATATTACAGCACTGCTGTCCAGAATAATTAGAAACCGGAGGTTCATAATAGTAAAACAAGGCCTTTATATAGATAAAAACGCCTTTTTAAAGTCAGGTCACACTCCTTCATATTTGCCATGCAAGCGCCATCCTAATCCTATTGTTGAAATAGCTTATAACCCTATTACCCTTCTTCGTAGTTTATCCCGAGCCTTTCGGCTACGCCCAAGATGAACTACGCCGAGGGGCTAAGGGTGAAGGGCATGGTGCTGCTGTGAGTTTTAGATCCGCCTTCATGGTGAGCGGAGTCGAACCATGAGCCTTTCGACTGCACTGAAGATAAACTCAGTCGAGCCATGGACCCTTCGTCAATACCACCACAGGGCAGGTTTCCCACACAAGGTCAAGGGATTATTCTTTTTATACCGTCGTTGTTGAGCCGCCCTCTTTTAGCGACAACCAATCTCTTATTTTGGATAAGTTACATATTAAAGTATAGATGAAAATATGTTATTCCATTAACCACGAAAAGTGAAACTTTTTTATCTCACTCGGAGGTTAAACATGTTATACATATTGGTTAAGATAATTCTTACTGCACTTATCGTAGTAGGGGTTTCCGAAATCGCTAAAAGATACACGACATTCGCTGCTCTATTGGCTGCTCTGCCACTAACATCAATACTAGCTATGATATGGCTATATATAGACACTAAAGACTCCGGACGCATCGCCGACCTATCTGTCGGCATATTCTGGCTGGTTCTTCCTACCTTGTGTTTCTTTTTGGTCTTGCCCTGGCTATTGAGGCACCAAATTAATTTCTGGGTATCAATGCTTATATCATGCGTCGTGATGATCCTATTCTACTCACTCTATGCTGCTTTGGGAAAGAAGCTGGGGCTGCCGATATAGCTATACAGTTCATCAATAACTGAGCGTCACTCCCGCCAGCCCGGTCACTGCTGACTGAACACCCTTTAACCCGAACTCCAGCCCCAGGTTAAAAGCTACGTTTTCAGTGACCGTAAAAACAAGACCGGTTAAGGTGAATAAAGTATTTCTATCTCCCGAGCCAAATCCACCGGTCAACTCCTGGCCCAAGAGCAGTCTCTCGGACAGGGGAAGGTCAACCTCAAATCCGTAAAAAAACCGGTCTTCAAAATTTTCGTCTACGACCGGGATATTGGTCGCAAAGTAACCTATATTTGCCCTTCCGGTAAATCTCCAGAGTTTCTTCTCAAGAGCCAGAAGAAGTCCAAGTTCCAATTCACCCGAGCCGAGGCCTTTATCTTCATTCCCGGTAGGAATTAAAACGGACGGCTCTAAAACAAGGTCGGGGAAATAATCCCTTTGGCCGAGTATTCCGCCCTCGCCCAGAATTTTAATCTTGGATAATATTAGAATATCGGCAAAGCCAGTCTCATCTTCACCGGAATCCGGCAGGAGGTATAAAAGGGCAAAGTTTATGTCAATTTCAATCCAATTTGCAATACCGTAAATCAAGTTGAGTCCAATAAAGTCCTGTTTACCATCATCCCGGCGAGTGAACTCATTTCCTAATTCTATCCCTATGCCGCCCTTGGGCGTGGTCCCGGCGTCCTCGGTTCTAAAGGGCGGAAAAGCAAAAGAAAAGGAGGTTGATATGCAAATTAAAACGCTGATCAGAAGAAAAGTCCTGGCCCTGGTGGACAATATAAGAGTTCTCTCAAAGCTATGGTATATGAAGAAGTTCTAAATATATAACTTTTTTGTAATCTTGAGAAGAAGATTTTTCGGTTTAAAGAAATAGACCTTCGACTATGCCGATCTCCCATCCCAAGAATATGCCGAAAGCCACGCTCAGCACCCCGGCTACGGCCTTTATTCGCTCGTTTAAGGGCACAAGCCGGCTTGCAGTCAAAACAAATGGGAGCCCTATCAACGAGCTCATTATCAGCATCCCCCCAACAGAGCCTATACCAAATATCAGTATGTAGATAAGCCCTGCCAATGGCGTGGGTACGGTGGCTAACACTAAAAGCATCAGGGCGGCGCTACCGGCCACACCATGCACGAGACCTACTAGGAAAGGCTTTTTGCCAAGACTGATCAAATGATTATGTTTATGCTCTTCTTTCCTACCCTCATGAACGTGCAGATGACTATGGGTTATCCCGTGGTGTTCATGTGTATGAACATGGACTCTGGTTCCGTGAAAAACCTTCCAGATGATATTCATCCCTAATAAAACCAGCATCACCGCCACTCCGAACTCCATAAGCAGTGCCAGCTTAGCCGGAATGGTGAGCCTCAGGAGAATGACAACCAAACCGACCAACAATAGAGATGCTGTGTGACCTAGTCCCCAGAACGTACCTATTAAGGAGGACTTAGATATGCTCTTGTACTCGCTCACAATTGTGGACACAGCGACTATATGGTCGGCATCGAGCGCGTGCTTCAGACCGAAAATGAAACCCAGACCCAGTGTGGCAATTAAAGTAGGACTTAAATTAATGTTCTTGAAGCTTATCTGCAAAATCTCTCCGCCTACCAAGGACTGAACGGCAATGGCAAATCCGAGAATGCTTATAACGATGGACGAAATAAGAGGAAGAGTACGCATCAATCTCTCCTGGTCGTTGAATCTTTCCATAAATCGCCTGGCATAGACCATCATCAGACCGATGGCCATCAATACCAGTGCAAGACCGATGCTGAAAGCCAGAATAAGCACAAGCCCGAACCCAACCCGCTGTAGCGATATAGCGCTTAGAAGCACAATCAAGGCCTCAGGGCAAGGGATTATCCCACCGCTTACACCAAGGGCGAAGAGACCTCCCCAAGTTACCCTCTCTGGAATCTCATGGTGGTGATGTCCATGCTCGTGGTCATGGCTGTGCGAATGTTGATGTTGATGACTATGAGGATGTCCGTGGACGTGTGCGCCTTTCCGGCTGAATAATGCCCGGTAGCGCTTGCTGAATAAAAACATGCCCATCACCAAGATTATAAGACCTGAAGTAAATCCGAGCCATGGATAGAGCTTCTCAGGAAGTATGTATTTGGATGCAAAAAGGGTAACAAAACCGAGTGCAAAAACTCCAATTGTATGAGTGAGTGTAACAACAGCGCCGAGAAGAAGCGCATGCCCCGCCGTCCCACGGGAGCCTACAAGATATGCGGCTACCACAGTCTTGCCATGACCGGGAGAAAGGGCATGAAAAGCGCCAAGACCGAATGCTATGACTAAAGATAAAAGTATTATCTGGGGTGTGAGTTTCTTATTGGTGACAAGCTCGGCGAAGGAATCTTTTGGAGTTTTTGCTACGCCTGTGCCGGTATCTACTTCTCGATTATCCGTAGAAGCTATGCCCATCTGCCCGTCCTCTAGAGAAAATGAGAAAGCCGCCTGGACATCCTGGGGCAGGCTGGAAAGGGCATCCTCCGGATAGCTGGCTAGCTCATTACTGATGTCACTCGATGGTGCGGAGGAATTGGCAATAGTTACTCCATCTTTACCCAAGACGATTATTTCCTTCCAACCGGTCCTGCCGCTATAGTTATTATCTACATACCGAGCAGTATTTAATTCCGATAGTTCGGCTTGTCCGAACTCTCCGCTGTATTCGACAGTTATCTTGATCGTGGGAAGGCCGCCCGCACCGGGGATGAAAATCATATCGACGGATTCGGGCTTAAGATTGATCGGCTCTTCATTTAACTTTAGAGAGATGCCGTTTTTTAATTCCTCTACCTTGCGGGACAGATAAGCTTTTTCCTCCTCCGGTGAGGTTATCTTGTCTCCGTTTGTGTCTATTTCCCCTAATTCCTGGAAAGTGGGAATTTCGGCCAGGTCGATTATGTATCTCAGTTTCAACCCGTTTTTATCAACTTCGATTTTGGAGTAGTGGTTGATACTGAAGTTCCCCATGGGATGGGCATAAGCCTGATGGGGATAGAAAAGAAATAGACCTAAAAACAACAGTATGAAAAAGTTAAGGCCGAAGTGTGCAATTTCTCGCCCCTTCTCCCTTACCCCCCACCTTAATCCTCCCCCGCAAGGGGGGAGGAGATAACCTTCAATTCGCTCCTTGAAGTGATATGAAACACAGCGAATTAAGAATGAAGAATGTCCTGCTCTTAAAACTTTTGATTCTTTATTCTCACTCATAACTCTCAACTCTCAACTTCTTATTCATAACTCCCGTCACTCCCTTCTCGCAGATGAAGTTTCGTTTTCTATTGTCCTTGAGTGTATTCGCCGCAACGTCAGAATAAATTACGTGAAAATAAGGATTGATCGATAGTGCCTGACTAAGATGATCTTTGGCTTTACCCATTTCTCCGAGCTTATAGTGAATCATCCCGGCATGATAATGTAGCTTTGCATCCTTAGTGCCTAAACTAAGCGATTTTTGAGAAACATCGAGGGCTTCTTCCAATTGATTCTTTTTATAATAGACCCAGGCCAGGGTATCATAGCTGTAAATATCTTTTTTCGCTTTCAACTCTCTACTCGCTAAATCGAGCGCCTTATCCAATTTCACGTCACGGTCGGCATAAAAAAGGGCAAGCTCCCGGTTATATATCACCTTGTTGACCTCGCTCAGAAGTCCGATGTATTCTACGAGGTCGTATTGTTTTTTCGCTTCCTTCATATTGCCGGTTTTCTCATATATCTCTCCCAAAGAAGAAATAAAAATGGGGAGAGGAACTATTGCAACTGCCTTATTGTATAACTCTATAGCCTCTTCATACTTTTTCTGTCCGGCTTTTACCTTTCCCAAACCGGCCAGTGCATAATAGTAGTTTTCGTATTTGTTGAGCGATTTTCGGTAATGCTCTTCGGCTTTTTTTAATTCTCCTTGATTAAAATACATTTCTCCCAGAATATAATGGGCCCAGGCCATATTTTCTTCAGGCAGTCTTTGCTTCGTGCCGTAATCAATTGCCTTTTGCATCGTCTGAACTGCTCCTTCCGTATCGCCCCTTAATTCCTTTATATAGGACAAGCGGCTGCAGGAATAAAAGTCGGGGCTTAAGCTCAACATCTTTTCATACGCCCTCTCCGCTTCGTCGTACTCTCCAAGCTCTATATAGGCATCGCCAAGAATGCCGTAGGCATAACTGTCTTCGGGTTTTAGCTTTACCGCCTTCTCCGCATAATAGAGTGCGCTTTGAAAGTCATGCTTGGACGAACTTACCTGTCCCAGGAAAACAATTGTAGCGTAGCTATCCGGATAAAGTTCTAAAGCCTTTTTAAGCGCCTCCTCAGCCTTATCATAATAGGCCGTGTCCCCGGTCTCTCTGGCCTTCTGTATGTAAGCCTCACCCAGCTTCGTATAGCTAGAGTAGCTATACGGGTCTAACTTTATTCGAGCCAGATAAGATTTGATTATATTATCGGTGTTTGTTAGCTCCCTTTGGATGCTTTCATCATCAACCTTATTCTCTGTCTCCTCCCTTTTCGACTGAGAGCATCCAGGAATAAGTAGAGCAGATATAATAAGAATTACCAAAACTATTTTTTTCATTGTGATAGAAGAAGACCAAAAAAGTAGGGGCGGTT